>JAZQMH010000117.1:0-4723 GCA_045543255.1 Vescimonas sp. | reverse complement strand
CCTCCGATGCCGCCTCCGGCACCATGGACAGCGACAAGGTCGTGGTCTATGTCTACTCCGTGAAGGAAGTTCCCCCTGTTGATCCTCCCGTCAACCCCGAGCCCGATCCCGTGTACTACACCCTGACTGTCCACTACGTTGACGAGTCCGGCGCAGCCGTGGCTGACTCCGATGTCTCTCAGGGCCTCCCCGAGGGCTCTCCCTACACCACCGCTGCCAAGCAGGTCGAGGGTTATAACGAGGGCGTTTGGAGCGAATCTTCCGATGCCGCCTCCGGCACCATGGACAGCGACAAGGTCGTGGTCTACGTCTACTCCGTGAAGGAAGCTCCCCCCGCGAATCCTCCCGTCAATCCCCCTGTCAATCCTCCTGTTAATCCCCCTGTTGAGCCCCCCGTGAATCCCCCCTACAATCCTCCCGTCAATCCTCCCTACTATCCCCCCGCCCCCACCGGCGGTGACGGTCTGGTCGAGATCCTCGATGAGGACGTGCCTCTGGCAGCCGTTCCCCAGACGGGCGACATCTCCACCTTGCTGCTGGCACTGTCCACCTTCTCCGGCTCCGGCCTTGCCCTGATCGGTCTGAACCGCAAGAAGGAAGAGGAGTAAGCGTAACTTAGGAGCGACTCTTTTCTGATCCTCTCTCAATAAGCAAGCGCCCCGCTTAGGCGGGGCGCTTCGCTTTTTCCATCGGTAACAGATTTTTTTCGTTTTTTGAAGGTTTGAGGGGAAAATATCACCGAATTTGTCACCCCCCACTGGTATACTTTTCTCAAGATCACACCTTATACCCAAAAGGAGGGGTAACACTATGAAAAAGGGCATCCTGCGGCGCATCGCCACCGTGGCGCTGGCGCTTCTGTTCGTTGCCAGCAGCGGCATTTTCCTCAAGCAGTTTATAGACAAGCAGCAGGCACAGCGCACCTATGAGGCGGCGCTGGCAGCCGCCATGTCCGAGAGCGAGTCCGTCCCTGCGGCGCAAGCACCCCAAGCCCCCTCTCTGCCCACTATGCCCGTGTTCTCCCTCCCCGAGGACGGCGCGTTTCTGGCGGCGGTGGACTTACCTTCTCTCCGCGCCACCAATGAAGATGTGCTGGGCTGGATCCATATCCCCGGCAGCGTCATCTCCTATCCTTTGATGCGCAGCCACGACAACGAGGAATATCTCCACCACACATGGGACGGCACGCCCAACGTGGCGGGCTCTATCTTCTTGGAGCAGCACAACGCCCCCGATTTCACCGACTTCAATACCATCCTCTACGGTCACGCCATGAACGATGGCAGTATGTTCGCCGAGCTCCACAAATACCAGTGGCAGGATGTGCCGGAGAAGTACCCCTACGTCTACGTGGCTATTGACGGCGCGGTGCTGCGCTACGCCATCTTCGCCTGCTACGAGGCCAACATCTCCTCGGATACTTACCGCCTTACCTTCGCCGATGATGCCGCCCGCGAGCGGGCGCTGGAACAGTATCACAGCCAGAGTTCCATCACCATGCCCCTTACGGTCAACGCCGAGAGCCACATTCTGACCCTCTCCACCTGCACAGGCAACCAAAAGGCCGTGCGCCTTGTGGTACAAGCGGTGCTGGACGGCATCCTGCCCCGCTAAATAGAGCCAAAAAAGAGCGCCGATGCTTTCCATCGACGCTCCTTGCTGCATTATTTCTTCATCTCCCGGGGCTCAAGAGGCTGCACGGAGAAATGAATTTTGGCGGGGGAATGGGGATATTTTCGCTCGAAGGCTTTTTCGATGCGCTGGCAGACCATCACACTGTTTTCATAGTTGGCCTGCGGCAGCATCACCACCAGCTGAGACACGCTGCAGCGGGAAACCAAGTCACCCTGCCGCAGATTCCCCAGCATCAGCTCCTCCAAGTTATTCATAGCCACATCGAGACTGCGGCGGGCAAGCTCCTTACCACGGTAGCCGTGGAGGGAGAAGAGGGCGATATGTACCACCTCGCCGCTACGGCCGATGCTGCGGGCCTGCATCTGATAGACCAGCTTGAAGAAATCGTACTCGCACTTCATAGCGCCGCCGCTCTCTCCCTGCTCCGTGAGCTGCTCACGGATGCCGTCAGTGGGCACAACAGGCGCACCCGTCTCCCGCGAGGCCTCCCGATACAGGGCGCGGCTCTCATCGGAGGGCATAACGCCGAAGGTGGCAAAGAGCTTCTCGCTCATATCCTCGTACAACCGCACCGCCTCTTCGCGGCGGCCCAGCGCCAGCAAGGCCTGCATATAGCGGCAGTGGAGTTCCTCGCTGTAAGGTTCGATCTTCAGCGCCGCCTCGCACAGCGCCACCATCTTCTGCCACGCTGCACTTTCCTGCAGCAGCGCCAGCGTCTCCAACGCCACCTCTACATACAAGCGGTGATAGTAGGCGCTCAGGGGGATGACCCACGGCTCCATAGAGAGCTTGGGCAGGAAATCGCCGCCGTAAAGGCTTAGTGCCTTCTCGTAGAGGGCAAGGCGTTCAGCCCCATCCTCCGTCTCCATAGCGGCGCGGCACAGGGCCTCAAACTCCTCCGTGTCCAGCACCACATCCACCTCGTTATTCCAGCAGTAGGTGCCGTCACGGTAGACGATCCAATCGTGTCCCGCCGTAGGGGAAAGGCTGTTGAGCATGGTGCGCACACGGTAGAACATGGCCTTGAGCTTGCCGCTGGGGTCAGCCGACTCCTCGCCGCCCGCGCCCTGCAGCAGCGTAAGGTATTGCTCCTGCGAAGCCGCGCGCTTGCGGTTATGCACCACATAGGCCAGCAGCAGCCACACCTTCCGCATACGGTTGGCGCTGTCATCCACCGTTTTTCCCTGGAAGCTGACAGAGAAGCCACCCAGCATCTTCATATGCACTTGTTGCATTCTCGCTCACTTCCTCTCGTCAAATTTCTCTTGTATTGTTATTGTACTGCACTTTTTTTTACTTTTCAATAGACCACGGAAGAAAAAACTTTTTTTACTCCCTATTTATTTTGCATGCCGCCGCTGTAAATGCTACAATATTTTCAAGATTTACAGTGGCTTTTCCCCTAAAAATCTTTCCCATGAGGTGAAGCCAACATGAAAAAGCTCCTATCTCTCCTCCTGTGTGCCCTGCTCCTTCTCTCCCTCGCCGCCTGCGGCGCAGCCCCCGTGGAGGACACCGACATTGACCCGCCTCCCGCCGTGGAGGATGCCGACACCCCGCCCGCCACCGATGATGGCAGCGCCGATGCTGCCCAAGACGGCGAGGACGAGGATGCCGCCGACCCCGACGGGGACGAGGATACCGCCCCGCCCGATGAGGGGGACGCAGACACGCCCCCTACGGAGGATGAGCCCATCCCCGAGGAAGCCATTGCCGACTCGGTAGCCGTAGAGAATGTGGACACCGCCAAGGAAGCGGAGGTTTTGACGGAATCTCCGCCCGCTGTGCCTATGTCTGTCACCGTCAGCGCCCCCGGTACTGCCGTGCAGCAGAACGACAGCGCCATCATCGACTATTCCAACGCCAGCAGCGGCTATGTGATGGTGCAGTTCACCGCCTCCACCTCCTCCCGCTTGAAGGTGCAGGTGGTCAACGCCACCACCTATACCTATAATCTGAAGCCCGGTCGTTGGGAGGCCTTCCCCCTGTCTGACGGCAGCGGCTCGTATCAAATCACCATCTATCAAAATGTGGTGGACAGCAAGTATGCCGCGGTGCTGAGCGCCTCGGTCTACGCCTCTCTCAACAATGAATTTGAGCCCTTCCTCCACTCCAACCAGTATGTCAACTACGACGCAGCCCCCAACGCCGTGTCCATGGCGGCCTATTTGACAGGCGGCATCTCCGACACCTTGGGGAAGGTGGAGGCGGTCTACGACTATGTGGTGCAGAACATCTCCTACGACACCGCCCTCGCCTCCTCCGTCACCACGGGCTATCTCCCCGTCCTCGATAACGTTATGGCTACCAAGCGGGGTATCTGCTTTGACTACGCCGCCTTGATGACAGGTATGCTCCGCTCACAGGGCGTGCCCTGTAAGCTGGTGGTGGGCTACGCAGGCTCTGCCTATCACGCATGGATCAGCGTGTGGGTAGAGGGCAGCGGCTGGGTGGACGGCGTCATTTGGTTTGACGGCTACGCTTGGCAGCGGATGGATCCCACCTTCGCATCTTCGGGCAACAGCAGCGCCGACATCTTAGCCTACATCGGCAACGGCGCCAACTACTCTTCCAAATACTTCTACTAATTCTACGCTACGGAGGCCACTATGAAGCAGCGGCAACTGACAAATGAAGAACTGTGCTTCCTGTGTCGGGAACTGGGCAATCTCTTCTCCGCAGGAATCGGTGCAGGGGATGCCTTTGCCCTGCTGGCAGAGGATGAGGCGGACAAGCACCGCCGCGCCCTGTTGGAGCAGCTCTCCCGTCAGGCCGATGAAGGTGCGCCCCTTCACCAGATTTTCCGCGAAAGCGGCGTGTTCCCCCACTATGTCTGCGCCCTCGCGGAGGTAGGCGAGCGGGTGGGCCGCACGGAGGAGACCCTCCGCTCCTTGGGCAACTACTACGATGCCCGCGTCCGCCTCCTGCGGCAGCTGAAGTCCTCCCTCCTCTATCCCGCCGTCCTTTTGGCGGTGATGTTGGTGGTGGTCTTGGTGCTGCTTATTTGGGTGCTGCCCGTGTTTAACGATGTGTACGGTCGCCTCGGCAGCCGCTTGACAGGTCTTGCAGGTGGCCTATTGGCCTTCGG
>JAZQMH010000116.1:0-4326 GCA_045543255.1 Vescimonas sp. | reverse complement strand
TCCCCAGCTTCAAGCTGGAGAAGGACGTCATCGATGCTGAGATCGACGTGATCCGTGCCATGGGCGTGGAGATCAAATGCGGCGTGGAAGTTGGCAAGGACATCACCATCCAGCAGCTCCGTGAGGAGGGCTATAAGGCCTTCTACATTGCCATCGGCTGTCAGGGCGGTCGCCTTGCAGGTGTGGATGGCGAGACGGCTGAGGGCGTTATGACCGCTGTTGACTTCCTTCGCACCGTGGGCGCAGATGAGAGCTACAAGGTTGCAGGCCGCGCCGTTGTGGTAGGCGGCGGTAACGTAGCCATCGATGTGGCGCGCAGCGCACACCGCTGCGGCGCAGACAGCGTCAATATGTACTGCCTCGAGCCCCGTGACCGTATGCCCGCCTCGGAAGAGGAGATTGGCGAGGCCACGGAAGAGGGCGTTGCCATCCACTGCGGTTGGGGTCCCAAGGAGATCCTTACCGAGAACGGCAAGGTAAAGGGCATCGTCTTTAAGCGCTGCGTAAGCGTGTGGGATGCCGAGGGTCGCTTCAGCCCCACCTATGATGAGAATGACACCATGACGGTGGAGTGCGAACACGTGTTCCTCTCCATCGGCCAGAGTATCCAGTGGGGCGACCTCCTCGCCGGCACCAAGGTGGCACTGGGTCGCGGCAACGGTGCTGTGGCCGACAGCCTCACCTATCAGACCGACGAGCCCGACATCTTCGTGGGCGGCGACGTGTACACCGGCCCCAAGTTCGCCATTGATGCCATCGCCGCAGGCCGCGAGGGCGCCATCTCCATCCACCGCTTCGTCCAGCCCCATTCCAGCCTTACCATCGGTCGTAACCGCCGCCAGTTCATCGAACTGGATAAGGAGAACATCTTGGTGGAGCAGTATGATAACGCCTCCCGTCAGCGTCCCGCTACCGACAAGAACGTGGATGCCAAGACCTCCTTCCGCGATGCCCGCCTCCCCTTCACCGAGGAGCAGGTCAAGACCGAGACGGCACGCTGCCTCAGCTGCGGCGCTTCCGTGGTCGACCCCAACAAGTGCATCGGCTGCGGTGTCTGCACCACCAAGTGCGAGTTCAACGCCATCAAGCTCCACCGCGAGCGTCCCGAGTGCAGCACCATGATCCCCAGTGAGCAGAAGCTGAAATACGTGCTGGGCAACGGTGCCAAGCAGGCGCTGAAGATCAAGTTCGGCGGCAAGAAGGGTAAGTAATATGCACGAATTGGGCATTGTCTTTCACATCATGGACTCTTTGGAGTCCGTGGCAAAGGAAAATTCACTCTCCACCATCTCCAGCGTGACGGTGGAGGTAGGAGAGGTATCCACCGTGATCCCCGACTACCTCACCGACTGCTGGGCGTGGGCAATCAAGAAAAAAGAGCTGCTGCAGCAGTGTGAACTGGTCATTGAGACCATCCACGCCGTCACCCACTGTGACGGCTGCGGTAAGGACTACGATACCGTAACCCACGGGCGCATCTGCCCCAACTGCGGCAGCGAAAAAACATGGCTCATCACGGGCAACGAGATCAACATCAAAGAGATCACAGTTCCGGAAGAATCATAATTTTATAGGAGGGAAAGAGAAATGTTATTCCAAATCTACGGCGAACGGGCAGGCTATCAGCTTTTGGGCTGGCTGCTGGTGTTCGTGGCACTGGTGCTTTTCAACGAGATCGCACGCCGCAGCAAGAAGGGCGGACTCTTCTTCTTCGTGGCGCTGCCTGCAGCACTGACGGTGTACTTCATCGCCATCTATGTAGGCGCAGCCATGGGTGCGGAATGGGCCCTCACTAACTCCACCTATGTCTACATGAACGGCTGGTTCCACTATGCCAAGCTCTATGCAGCTTTGGCCGGCTGTATCGGCTTTATGATGCTGAAGTCCAAGTGGAGCTTCGGCAAGACCGAGTGGTTCAAGGTGTTCCCCTTTGCCATCGTTGCTATCAACATCCTCATCGCCGTTGCCAGTGACTTCGAGTCCGCCATCAAGGGCGCACAGGCCATGAAGGAGTTTGGCGACCGCTGGTGGCTCTCCGGCGAGGGCGTGTGGCTCTACGGCGGCTGGTGGAACTGGCTCAACGGTATCGCCGGTATCATCAACATCCTCTGCATGACGGGCTGGTGGGGCATCTACTCCTCCAAGAACAAGCACGATATGCTGTGGCCCGACATGATCTGGCTCTACATCATCGCCTACGATGTGTGGAACTTCCAGTACACCTACCTCAACCTCCCCACCCACGCATGGTACTGCGGTTTGGCGCTGCTCCTTGCCCCCACTGTGGCGGCGGCCCTGTGGAACAAGGGCGGCTGGATTCAGAACCGCGCCAACACCTTGGCATCTTGGTGCATGTTCGCACAGGTCTTCCCCCTGTTCCAGGACAACAGTATCTTCACCACCATCCCCGTGCTGTATGCTGACGGCTTCATGGATGCCGCCATCCGTCCCACGTTGGTCAATCCCGTGCCTCAGGGCGTGATCTCCATCCTCTCCATCGCCATCAACGCACTGGTGCTGGGCATCATCATCAAGCGCTCTGTGGAGCAGAAGAAGAACCCCTACACCAACGAGATCTTTACCGACACCAAGGATTACCAGCTGGCTATGGCCCGCGCCGAGGAGCAGTAACTTTTACCCTATCGTAACGGAGGACACACTATGCACAAGCAGGACGTCATCGCCTTTTTTGATCACTGCGCCCCCACTTGGGATCAGCGCAACGTGACCAATGACGCTGTCATCGGGCGCATTTTAGATAACGCCCACGTGACGGCGGGGGCAGACGTGCTGGACATCGCCTGCGGCACAGGGGTGCTGTTCCCCTACTATCTCCGCCGCAATGTGGCCTCCGTCACAGGCATCGACATCTCCTCCCGCATGGTGGAGATCGCCGCAGAGAAGTGGCGGGGAGAGGCGCGCATCTCCGTATTATGCGCCGACGCCGACATCTTCACCTCTCAGCGCAGCTACGATGCCATTGTGGTGTATAATGCCCTCCCCCATTTTGTCAATCCGTCATCGCTGATCGTCCGCCTTACCACGCTCTTAAAGAAAGGCGGACGGCTGACGGTGGCTCACGGCGCAAGTCGCGAGGCCATCGACCGCTGTCATAAAGGCGCAGCGCAGCATGTGTCCAACGGACTTATGAGCGTAGAATCTCTCTACCGTCTCTTCACGCCCCATCTCCACGTGGACACCGTCATCTCCGATGACACCATGTATCAAGTCTGCGGCGTGAAGAAGTAAAAACCTAACGAAAAAAGCTGTGGTACAATGTACCACACCTTTTTTGTTGTTATCTTCAATTAATACGCGACGCCCCAGTAGATGTCGGTCTCGCACTCCTTGCCGCAGACCACGCACTTACCCTTGTTGCGGCGCTGCTGCAGAGGCATGCAGCGGCTGGACACGCCGGCCTTCTCCTTCATAGCCAGCTCACACTCAAGGCTGCCGCACCACTTGGTACGGGCAAAACCGCCCTTGCCCTCTGCCATGGCCTTGACCTCTTCCCAAGAAGTCATATCGAAGCAGTTGTCGTTCAGGTTCTGCTCTGCCATAGCGTAGAGGTTATCATGGACATCCTGCAGCAGTTTCTGCACGGCGCTCTCCAGCTCCTCCAGAGGCACGAAGGTCTTTTCACCCGTATCGCGGCGGGCGAGGCAGCACTGACCCTTCTCCATATCCTTGGGGCCGATCTCCACGCGGACGGGGACACCCTTCATCTCATACTGGGCGAACTTCCAGCCGGGGGACTGGTCGGAATCGTCCATGATGACGCGGATACCTGCGGCGGTCAAACGATCCTTCAGGGCAGTAGCGGCATCCAGCACGCCCTCCTTATGCTGGGCGATGGGGATGACAGCCACCTGAATGGGAGCGATGACGGGAGGCAGCACCAGACCGTGGTTATCGGAGTGGGTCATGATGATGGCGCCGATGAGGCGGGTAGAAGCACCCCAAGAGGTCTGGAAGGGGTACTGCAAGGTGTTATCGCGGCCTGCGAAGGTCACATCGTAGGCGCGGGAGAACTTATCGCCGAAGAAATGGCTGGTGCCGGACTGGAGGGCCTTGTGGTCCTTCATCATGCACTCGATGGTATAGGTGGCCTCAGCGCCGGCAAACTTCTCCTTGTCGGTCTTGCGGCCCTTCACCACAGGCATGGCGAGAGCGTTCTTACAGACATCTGCATAGCAGTTCAGCTGCTGCTCGGTCTCGGCCTCGGCCTCTTCCTTGGTCTCATGGATGGTGTGACCCTCCTGCCACCAGAACTCGCGGGAGCGCAGGAAAGGACGGGTAGACTTCTCCCAGCGGATGACGGAGCAC
>JAZQMH010000115.1:0-4835 GCA_045543255.1 Vescimonas sp. | reverse complement strand
TCGCCGAGTCTATCCTGTGGCTGCTGGAAAAGCAGAAGCTGATTACCGAGGGCGCAGGTGCCGTGTCCGTTGCCGCCATTACCTCCGGCAAGATCGATGTGGCAGGCAAGAAGGTGGTGGCTCTCCTCTCCGGCGGCAACGTGGATGTGACCACTTTGGAGCGCATTATCAAGCACGGCCTCACTGCCGAGGGCCGCGTCTGCTCCTTCTCCACCGTCCTGCCCGACCAGCCCAACGCACTGGCTACCTTCCTCGCCGCCGTGTCCGCTGTGGGCGTTAACGTGCTGGAAGTCCACCATGACCGCAGCAGCATGAAGGCAGGTGTCAACGCCATCCGCGTCCGCCTCGTAACGGAGACCCGCAACATGGCACACATTCAGCAGCTCTACACCGCCTTGCAGGAGAAGGGCTATCCTGTCATTGAGTAAAGGAGGGGAGAAGGATGTACCTTCCCCAGCAGTGCCGCACAGAAGATGGCTATCTTGTGCGCCAAAGTTTAATGAAAGATGTGCCCTACGGCTTCTTCACCGCCGCGAAAAAGGGCTGCGGCTTCTTGGCGGTGTATAACGCCGTGCGCTACTTCGGCCTTCCCCATAGCGAGGACGAGGTGCACCGCTATTTCCACCGCAGCGTGTTTTTAGGCGGCCTTTTGGGCACGACCATATTCCATGTGGCCCGTGGTGTCCGCCGCTTCGGCCTCCGCGTCAAGGGCGTGCGCTACCGCAATTTGACAGGGGTGGACGCGGGCATCCTGTGGTATCACACGGGCAAGACGAAGCATTTCGTCTTTCTGCGCCGTGGTGAGGAGGAGAAATTCCACTACTACAACACCTCCTACGCCCATCAGGAGATGCCCTTCCGCGACTTCTACAGCAACTTCGTCAAGCACACACCGCTTCTCAAATTACCCATCATGCTTACCCTCGCTTTAGGTAAGAAAAAATAAGAAAAACACCTCTCTTTCCCGCAAAGAGAGGTGTTTTTTGTTGCAAAATCAAAAATCGTAATTTCCAATATTCTCCTATTTTGTCGAAAAAATTATTACGATTTTACCACCAATTCGACAAAATAACCTTGAAAACGCTGTCTCAATCTGCTAATTTAAATACCAGCACGGCGATATAGTGACCTTTGCCACGAAAAGCAGTTGTGTGAATTTATAGGAAAAGGACGGAATAGGCGATGGAGAAGCAAGTCAAGGTAGTGCTGCTGGACGGAAACGAGGAGTCCCGCCTGTTACTGGGTGAATATTTACAGCGCAGCGAGGGCGTTGTGCTGTCCGAGAGCATCGGTGATGGCGGACGCCTCCTGCAAGTGATGGAGAAGGTGAAGCCCGATGTGGTGGTGATGGATGTGATCCTCCCCGGTGCAGACGGCATGGCGCTGCTGCGTCAAGCGGCCAAGAGTGCCAAGGTCATCGTCATCTCCGCTTTTTATAGTGACCGCCTTATCGGCGATGCCCAGCAGATGGGCGCGTGGTATTTCATGCCCAAGCCTGTCAATCCCGACACGCTGCTGAGCCATGTCCGCCGCGCCGTACAGCCGGAAGAGCCTGCATTGCGCCAGCCCACGCTGGAGAGCGCCGTCACCACCATCATTCACGATGTAGGCGTTCCCGCCCACATCAAGGGCAACCAGTACGTCCGCGAGGCCATCATTCTGGCGGGGGAGGATATTGACATCATCAATGCCGTCACCAAGGCGCTGTACCCTGCCGTTGCCAAGCATTTCGGCACCACGCCCTCCCGCGTGGAGCGTGCCATCCGCCACGCCATTGAGGTGGCATGGGACAGAGGCGATCTGGAGACCCTCCAGCGCTATTTCGGCTACACCGTCAACTCCGCCAAGGGTAAGCCCACCAACAGCGAGTTCATCGCCATGATCGCCGACCGCATCCGCCTCCAGCAGCGCAAGCAGGGCGTGGTGTAAGCATAAAAAAACAACGGCCTTCGGTATTACACCGAAGGCCGTTTTCTTATTTCACTTTACAGCAGCACGCCATTTTTCACATTCTCGGCGGCTACTTCACCCTTCAGCTCCTCAATGAGGGCGAGGGCGAAATACATAGCCGTGGCAGGGCCGCGGGAGGTAATAATATTGTTGCGGCTCTTCACCACCATGTTCTCGGAGTAGACGGACTCCGAGAGCTCTTCCTGCATAGCGGGATAGATGGTGGCCTTTTCACCCTTCAAAAGACCCAAACGGCTCAAAATCATGGGTGCGGCGCAGATGGCTGCCAGCGTTACGCCGGAAGCGTGCTTCTCCATCAAAAGGCTCATCAGCCCCTCATGTGCCTGCAAATTGGTCACACCGGGCAGACCACCGGGGAGAACCAGCATCTTAGCGTTGTCGAAGGACAGCTCCTCAAACAGGGCGTCCGCCATCACCGTAATACCGTGACCGCCGCACACTGCCTTGCTGCCCGTAACGGACACAGAGGTAACCTCGCACTTGGCGCGGCGCAGCAGATCTACCACCGTCAGTGCTTCCACCTCTTCAAAACCCTCAGCCAAAAACAGATATACCATGCCTTGTCCTCCTGTGAAAATTCGTTCTTATTCCGTCATAAGCCGACACTCAAAAGAGGTCAGCACCTCGTCCTTAATATAGCAGCTATACTGGTGGCTCGTCCCTTGGATGACCGCCCAGCCGTACTTCCCGTTGCCCTCGTCGTACCAATTGTCAGCGGGGAAGTATTCATAGCCCTCTATCGTCATCGCCGCCGCCTCTAATGAAGCGAGGCTGTCGCCTACACAGATGATGTCCAGCATCTCCGTACCCACCACATGGGAAGAAACAGCGCGGATAACGGCATCCTCCACTGTGCCAATGAAGTGGTAGGGCACATCCTCATAGTAGAAGTAGGGCGGGTCGCCCTCGGGCACCACCACGGTGTAATCCTCGCCGTAGATGGCGATGATTTCCGCAGCCGACAGGCCTGTCAACTCCTCCACCGTGTAGACCTTGGGTGTTATATCGTCATCGGCGGGAGGCGCAGGTTCTTTGCCGCAGCCAACCAGCAGTAGGGTCAGCAGGGCTGCCAAAATTAGGAAAATGCGCTTCATAAAAGAACCTCCTTTTATAGCGGAATTCTCTCCTAACATAATATATCTATCTTACACCAAAAGTGTAAGATTATCAAGAGATTCGGCGGTACTGTTTTCAGCCAGTATTCGCCACAATACATGAAAAAACGCCAATCTCCACCTTTTAATAACAAACCGTTATCACATCATACGAAATTACTTTTTCTCATTTTCGCAACAAAATGCTATACTAAATCTAGTGATTATATTTGAAAGGGGCTTATATTATGACCAGCCAGCAGAAATTTGACTATGCCATGAGCATGAAACCCTTTGCCAGCCGCAAAGATATCCCCGTTTTCCCCCACACCTGCACTTACGCCGCCGTTCCCGCCGGCGTGACCCAGAAGGACATCTTCAAGGGCAACGACGCTTGGATGGACGCTTACAAGAAGTGCTGCGAAGTGACCGGCTACCCCGATGTGGCTTTCCCCATCGGCCCCAAGACCGTTACGTACATTGAGCAGATGAAGGTGCGCATCCCCGGTAAGGATTTGGACGACAACGCCCTGTTCCAGTTTGTGGAGGAGTCCATCATGCAGGAGTCCGACTACGATCTCATCGTGGAGAAGGGCTTCGGCGCATGGCAGACCCCCTTCGTGGCCTCTATCCAGAATCCCCCCTTCAAGGGCCCCTTCCTGAAGTTCAAGGTCCTCAAGGGCTTTATCGGCTGCGGTATGGAAGTGAAGAAAAATAAGAAGTTCTGGGATTCCAAGAACATCCCCATGATGTTCCACTCCGGTACGGCTCCCGCTTTTGATACCTTCTCCATGTCCCGCGGCATGGGCGAGTTCTGCTGCGATCTGTACGACTGCCCCGAGAAGGTGAAGGCTGCCTGCGAGGCCGCCACCCCCGAGATCATCAAGACCGGCATCACCGGTGTCAAGAGCGCCGGCGGTAACCGTATCGCCATCTTTGCCATGCGCTCCTCCGCTACCTTCATCTCCACCGCCATGTTCGAGGAGTTCGCTTGGCCCTACCTCAAGCAGATGATCCTGGCCTTCTACGAGGCAGGCATTACCTCCGTTGTCCACTGTGACGGTAACTGGCTGCCCATGCTGCCCTACTTCAAGGAGCTGCCCAAGGGAAGCTGCATCATCGAGCTGGACGGCGCTACCGACATCGCCAAGGCCTACGAGATCCTCAAGGGCTATCAGGTCATCCGCGGCGACGTGCCTCCCACGCTGGTGGCATTCGGCACTCCCGAGGAAGTGACCGCTTACTGCGACAAGCTGCTGGATATGGCTATGGACGGCGGCTTCATCCTCGGCACCGGCTGCGAAGTGCCCCTCAACTGCAAGGTGGAAAACCTCAAGGCACTGATCAACTCCGTCCGCTAAGGAATTTAAGTGAAAAAACCAGCAACCGCCACCCCAATAGGGTGGCGGTTGTGTTTGTTTATCGTATTGTCCTCACAGCCACGTTTCCACATTCTCGCGGCGGGGCGCTTTGTGGTCGGGCGTTACCTTGGGATAGCCCAGTACCATGGAGAGGTACAGCTGATAGCCCTCGGGGATGAATTTTCCCTTGTTGGCGGCGGTCTCCTCCGTGCGGAACACATCCTTGGAATAGACCGTCAGAGGGCAGATGGACAAACCGAGGGACTGGGCGGCGTTCATCATGTTGGCAGCCGCCATATATGCGCCGCAGTCGGGCCACGGGCACTTGGGGTCATAGGAGATCATAATGACTACCGGCGCGCCGAAAAAGTCGGCAGGGAAGGGCCATGTGGCACCGGGAGGTGCCAGT
>JAZQMH010000114.1:0-3575 GCA_045543255.1 Vescimonas sp. | reverse complement strand
AGCGTTTCAAGCGTTGCTCTTGCTGACGCTCCAAAAGATAAATCATCTGCTTCTCCGGTAGGCCGTCATCTTGATGGTTGTCGCATTGGTTTTGACGCAGGTGGTTCTGACCGTAAGGTCAGCGCTGTTATTGACGGCGAGTGCGTCTATTCTGAGGAAGTTCTGTGGTTCCCCAAACTGAATGAGGATCCCAACTACCAGTATCAGGAGATCCTGACCGCTTTCCGTACCGCCGCTTCCAAGATGCCTCGCGTGGATGCTATTGGCGTCTCCTCTGCCGGTGTGTTTATTGGCAACGCCCCCATGGTATCCAGCATTTTCTACAAGGTTCCCAGAAGCGAATGGGAGTTTGTCAAGACGGTGTTCGATCGTGCCGCTGCTGAAATTGACCCCAACATCCCCATTATGGTCGCTAACGACGGTGATGTTTCCGCGCTGGCCGGCGCTCTTGGCTTGGGCAAGGGCAATCTGATGGGTCTGGCCATGGGCACCTCCGAGGCCGTGGGCTATGTGGATAAGGATCAGAACGTGCTGGGCTGGATCAACGAGCTGGCCTTCGCTCCCGTTGATCTGCAGGAGGGCGCTATGCAGGACGAGTGGTCCACCGACTTCGGCGTGGGCTGCAAGTACTTCTCTCAGGACGCCGTCATTAAGCTGGCACCCTTCGCCGGCATCGAGGTCCCCGAGGATCTGCCTTTGGCTCAAAAGCTGAAGTTCGTGCAGAAGCTGATGGAGGAAGACGATGCGCGCGCTGTTGCCATCTTCGAGACCATCGGTGCTTATCTTGCCTATACCGTGGTGCTGTACTCTCAGTTCTACGATCTGGATTACATGATGCTGCTGGGCCGCGTTATGTCCGGCAAGGGCGGCGACACCATCCTGCGTGTGTGCAATGAGATTTTGGCTGACGAGTATCCTGAGCTGGCTAAGAAGTGCAACGTCACCCTGCCCGATGAGAAGATGCGTCGTGTGGGTCAGTCCGTGGCTGCTGCCAGCCTGCCCGCTCTGCGATAACAAAAACATTTCGGGAGGTTCTTCCTATGTTCTATAAAAATGCTCGTATTTTCTGCGACGATTTCACCTTCCGCACCGGTGCATTTGAGGTGAAAGACGGTCGCTTCGGCGCAGTGCTGCCTGAGGTCGTCCCCGCTGATGCCATTGATCTGCAGGGTGCTACCGTCATCCCCGGTCTTATTGATGTCCACAGCCACGGCAACAGTGGCGCCGACTTCTCTGACGGTGATTATGAGAGCTTGAAGGCGATGGCCGCTTATTATGCCAGCGTGGGTGTTACCTCTTTTGCCCCCGCTTCCATGACGCTGCCCTATGAGAATCTCAGCAAGGCTTTCGCCGATGCCCGCCGCTTGGTCGACGAGAACATCGAGGGTCTGTCTGTCCTTCGCGGTATCCACATGGAGGGCCCTTACTTCTCCTACAATAAGCGTGGCGCACAGAATGCCGATTACCTGAAAGATCCCGATTTCGAGGGTTTTGCTAAGCTGCAGGAGGATTGCGGCGGTCTTGTCCGTATTGTGGACGTCGCCCCTGAACTGCCCGGCGCTGAGGAGTTTATTAAGCAGGCTAAGGTACTTTGCACCGTGTCTGTTGCCCATACCGATGGCACGTATGATCATGCTAAGGTCGCTTTCGATGCCGGTGCTACTCACCTCACCCACCTTTTCAACGCCATGCCCGGTATTCATCACCGTAATCCCGGTGTGATCCCCGCTGCTGTGGAGAATAAGAACGTCCGCGCCGAGCTGATCTGCGACGGTCTCCATGTCCATCCCGCTTCTGTGCGTTTGGCCTTCTCCATGTTCGGTGGTGAGCGCATGGTGCTGATCTCCGACTCCGGCCGCTGCTGCGGCATGGCAGAGGGCAGCGAGTTCGATCTGGGTGGTCAGTCCGCTTGGCTCCGCGATGGCGTGGCCCGTTTGGCTGACGGCACTATCGCCTGCTCTGCTGTGAGCCTCTATCAGTCCTTTGCCAACGCCATCAAGTTCGGCGTGGCTGAGGAAGATGCCGTCCGCGCCGCTTCCTACAACCCCGCCTGCGCCATCGGTGCTGAGGCAGAGGTTGGCTCTATTACCGAGGGCAAGGTCGCTGACTTCCTGGTCTGCAATGCAGATTACAGCGAGAAGCGCGTGTTCCTGGCAGGTAAAGAGCTGAAGTAATGCTATATAACAAAAAGAACCGCTCCCGAGGAGCGGTTCTTTTTCTATCTTCATTTATACGACACCAAGTAACAACAAGATAATACGCAGTGCAAAGGCGCAGATCCACGCCACAGCGCACTGCAGGAACACTACGCCCAGTGCCCACGTTGCGCCCAGTTCCTGCTTCACCGAGGCGATGGCAGCGGCGCAGGGGGTGTAAAGAAGGCAGAACACCAGCAGGGGTGCGGCAGCACCAACCGTCAGCAGCTCTGTCACCACGGCGCCGCCCAGCAGCACCGTCAGCGTGGAGACCACGCTCTCCTTGGCGATGAAGCCGGTAAAGAGGGCCGTGGAGATGCGCCAATCGCCAAAGCCGAGAGGGCCAAAAATGGGGGCAATGACACCGGAGATGAGGGCCAAAATACTGTCGTGTGAATCCTCCACCATACGCAGGTGCAGGTCAAAGGACTGCAGGAACCAAATGACGATGGTGGCGAGGAAAATGATGGTAAAGGCACGCTGCAGGAAGTCCTTAGCCTTATCCCACAGCAGCTGCGCCACGTTCTTCAGCGCGGGCATACGGTAGTTGGGCAACTCCATAACGAAAGGCACGGCCTCGCCACGGAACATGGTCTTTTTCATAATGAGGGCTACCAAAATGCCCACCACGATGCCAAGGAAATAAAGGCCGATCATCACAAAGCCGCTGTACTTGGGGAAGAAGGCGCTGGCAAAGAAGCCGTAGATCGGCAGCTTTGCCGAGCAGCTCATGTAGGGGGTCAAGAGAATGGTCATTTTACGGTCACGCTCAGAGGGCAGCGTGCGGCTGGCCATGACGCCGGGGACGGTACAGCCAAAGCCGATGAGCATGGGCACGATACTGCGGCCCGAAAGACCGATTTTCCGCAGCAGCTTATCCATCACAAAGGCAACGCGGGCCATATAGCCCGTATCCTCCAGCAGCGACAGGAAGAAGAACAGCGTCACGATGACCGGCAGGAAGCTGAGAACGCCGCCTACGCCGCCGAAGATACCGTCTACCACCAGCGAGCGGACAGCGGGAGACACGCTCCATGCCGTCAAGCCGTGGTCCACCCATTCTGCCAAGGCGGTGATGCCCATATCCAGCAAATCCTGCAAAAACGCGCCGATGACATTGAAGGTCAGATAGAACACCAAGCCCATAATGACGATGAAGGAAGGAATGGCGGTGTACTTACCCGTCAAAAGGCGGTCAATGCGGCGGCTGCGGATATGCTCACGGCTCTCCTTAGGCTTGACCACGGTGGCGGCAACCAGTTCCTTAATAAAGCCGAAGCGCATATCGGCAATGGCGGCTGCGCGGTCAAGGCCACGCTCTTCCTCCATTTGCGCGATGATATGCTCCAGCATCTCATGTTCGTTTTGGCTCAAATGGAG
>JAZQMH010000113.1:0-2975 GCA_045543255.1 Vescimonas sp. | reverse complement strand
CTTCGTCACGGGCGTGTGCATCCCCGTGGACGGCGGCTTCTCCGCCTACAGCGGCGTGTAAGAGGTGGACGGTATGGAGATTTTCTGCCGCGCCGCAAATGAATTGGGACTTTCCCGCGAGGAGATCACCGCCGCTTTGATGCAGAGCCTTGAAGGTCGCTCCTTGAAGAACGTCCTCATTATTCCCCCCGACTATACCCGTTTTCACTCCAACTCCGGCCTTATTACCAACATCTACTACCATGCCCTCGTAGAGATGGGCTGCGACGTGGACATTCTCCCTGCACTGGGCACCCATGTTCCCGTCACCGAGGCCGAGGCCAAGCATATGTTTGGCGACATCCCCTATGAGAAGTTCCTTAGCCACAACTGGCGCACCGATGTGATGAAGATCGGCGAAGTGCCCGCTGAGTACCTCGAGGAGATCACCGAGGGTCTGTGGCACGATGCGGTGGATGTGGAAATTAACCGCCGCGTCATGGATGAGAAGTACGATCTCATTATTTCTGTCGGGCAAGTCGTCCCCCACGAGGTCATCGGCATGGCAAACCACGCCAAAAACCTCTTCGTGGGTGTGGGCGGTGCTGACATGATCAACAAGAGCCACATGGTGGGCGCTGTCTACGGAATGGAGCGCATGATGGGCAAGGATCACACCCCCGTCCGCAAGGTCTTTGACTACGCCTTGACCCGCTTCCTCAAGGATCGTCCCATCCTCTTCGTACTGACGGTCACCACTGCCCCCGCAGGACATATCGCCACCCACGGTCTCTTCATCGGCGAGGAGCGCTCTGCCTTGGAGGCCGCCATCGCCTTGGCACAGGAGAAGAACATCGACTTCGTGGAAACAGGCATCAAAAAGTGCGTGGTGTATTTGACCCCCGAGGAGTTCCACAGCACTTGGCTTGGCAACAAGTCTGTCTACCGTACCCGCATGGCCATCGCTGACGGCGGCGAACTGCTGGTGCTTGCCCCCGGTATTGAGCGTTTCGGCGAGGACGAGCAGGTGGACAAGCTGATCCGCAAGTACGGCTACAAGGGTCGCATCAATACTTTGGAGCAGTTCGAAAGAGCGGAGAACCAAGACCTCCGTGACAATATGGGCGCTGCCGCCCACCTCATTCACGGCTCTTCCGACGGCCGCTTTACCATCACTTACGCCGTGAAGGACATTTCCAAGGAGGAGATCGAGTCCGTGGGCTTCCAAGCCGCCGACTACGAGGAGATGGCCCGCCGCTACGACCCCGAAAAGCTCGCCTACGGCTACAATACCCTCCCCGACGGTGAGGAGATCTATTTCATCCCCAACCCCGCCTTGGGTCTGTGGATCAATAAGGAGAAGTTTTAATGAGAGCATTTATGGATCGTGATTTTCTCCTGCATACCGCCACCGCCCGCACCCTCTATCACGACTACGCGGCGGACTGTCCCATCATGGACTATCATAACCACCTCAACCCCCGTGAGATCTACGAGCGCCGCCGCTACGAGAACTTGACCCAGCTGTGGCTGGAGGCCGATCACTACAAGTGGCGGGTCATGCGCGTCTGCGGCGTGCCCGAGTACTATGTGACGGGCAACGCTCCCGAGTACGAGAAGTTTGAGAAGTTCGCCTCTGTGCTGCCCCGTTTGATTGGCAGCCCCGTGTACCACTGGGCCCATTTGGAGCTGCAGCGCTATTTCGGCATCTCCACCCCTCTCACCGCCGCCACGGCCCGTGAGATTTGGGACAAAACCTCCGCCATGCTCCGTGGTGAGGGATTCGATGCCGTGTCCTTACTTGAGAAGGCCAATGTGAAGATCCTCTGCACCACCGATGACCCCGCCGACAGCTTGGAGTGGCACTTGAAGCTGAAAGAGGATAAGGAAGTGCCTTTCCGCACCCTGCCCTCTTTCCGCCCCGACCGCTTTTTGCACATCGACCAAAGTGCATGGTCTACTGCTGTGCAGCAGCTTTCCGCTCGCTACGGCGAAATCACCGATTGGGACAGCCTCTGCGCCGCGCCCACCAAGTCCCTCGACTTCTTCTGTGAAGTGGGCTGCCGCGTTACCGACCACGGCTTCATCCGCTTCCGCTACGGCGTAGGCGATCCCGCCGTCGTGGTAGAAAAGGCCATGAAGGGCGAGGCGCTGACGGAGAGCGAGATCGCCACCTACCAAGGCGCGCTGCTGCGCTTTTTGGCAGGGGAGTACCACCGCCGCGACCTCACCATGCAGCTCCACCTCGGCCCTATCCGCAACAATTCTCCCCGCTTGGTCTCCGCCTTCGGCGCAGACGCAGGCGGCGACAGTATTGGTACTATTACCGATCCTTTCCAGTTGAGCGCCTTCTTGGGTGACTTGGACGGCAGCGACACCCTGCCCAAGACCATCCTCTATAACCTCAACCCCGCCGACAGTGCCATGCTCTCCACCATGGCGGTGAACTTCGCCGCCGATGGAGCGAAGGTGCAGTACGGCGCGGCTTGGTGGCTCTTGGATCACATCCGCGGCATCTCTGAGCAGATCGACCAGCTGATGGAAACTGGCTTGCTGTCGGGCTCTGTGGGCATGCTGACGGACTCCCGCGCCTTCACCTCCTTTGCACGCCATGAGTACTTCCGCCGCATCCTGTGCAACAAGCTGGGCACGCTGGTGGAGGAGGGGCAGTACCCCTGCGACATCGCCACTTTGGGCGAAATGGTGCGTGACATCTGCCACCGCAACGCCGTGAATTACTTCGGCTTTTAAGACAAGCAGACAATTTCATTGAAAAAAGTCGCAAAGCGACAAGGCCACGCCTTGTCGCTTTTGTCATTTTGCCCACAAAACTTGCAATTTTTTGTGCAGAAAATCGATGAAAATTTGTTAGTTTTCCCTACTTTTTATATTATACATGAGTTTTCCGATGTTTGTCGGATAATCGGGGACTGACGGTGGGGTATTTCCGATGATTGTTCAAGTGCAGGGTATTGAAAAAAGCGGGATTTTCAAGT
>JAZQMH010000112.1:0-3748 GCA_045543255.1 Vescimonas sp. | reverse complement strand
GGGTTCACGAGCCCTTCTCGGGTGATATTGCCGACGGCTTCGTGTGGGGTCGCGGCACAGCGGACACCAAGTGTTCCCTAATGGCCATTTTTCAGTCTATTGAAGAACTCCTTGCTGAGGGTATTACGCCTGCGCAGGATGTATACATCGCCTCCAGCTGCACCGAGGAATTCGGCGGCGACGGCGCGCCCAAAATCGTGGCGGAGCTGAAGCGCCGCGGCGTGCGCCCCTACGCCGTCTTTGACGAAGGCGGCGGCATTATCGACGAGCCTGTGGGCGGCGTGAAGGGCTGCTACGCCATGGTGGGCACTTTCGAGAAGGGACAGGGAAACCTTCGCTTTACCGCCCGCAGCGCAGGCGGTCATTCATCTGCCCCGCCCCGTAAAACGCCCCTCACCTCCCTCGCCGCCTTCGTGGACGAGGTGCATCGTCACGACCCCTTCCGCCGCGAGATGCTACCCGCCGTGAAGGGGATGTTCCAAAAGCTGACACCCTATTCCCCCTTCGCCTATCGGCTGCTGTTCGGCAACCTGTGGCTCTTCGGCGGCCTTTTGAAGGCGGTCATGCCTATGGTTTCTTCCCAAGCCGCCGCCATGATGCGCACCTCCATCGCCTTTACCATGGCCTCGGGCTCTGAGGCGCGGAACGTCATCCCCCAAGAGGCCAGCGTGGTGGCCAACCTCCGCTTCATCCCCCATCAGGGGAAGGAGGAGAGCTTCGCCATTTTGGAAAAACTTGCCAAAAAGCACGGCCTTGAGATGGACATTATGGACGGACACGACTCCTCCCCCACCCTCGACCTCAACGGCAGCGTGTGGGCGCTGACGGAGCGGGCCATCGGTGAGGCCTTCCCCGCATTGCCCGTTGTGCCCTATGTGGTGACGGGCGGCACGGACGCGCGGTTCTATCACGAGATTTGCGATAACTGCGTCCGCTTCTCCCCCGTGATTTACGGCAAAGCCCAGCTTGCGGGCATGCACGGCCTCAACGAGAATATCGCCGTGGATTGCCTCGTAGGCGCGGTGGAGTTTTATAAGAAGCTGATTTTGCTGAACGACTAACATGAAAAAAGACACCCGTGAGGGTGTCTTTTTTATTGATCCTACCGAGGGCTTCTTGCGATATTGTAGGGCGGGATGCCCACATCCCGCCGCGTCTATCGGAGTGCTGTCGTATGTTGACGGCGGCCTGAGGGCAGGCCGCCCTACAACAAAACCGAGGGTGTTTCGCAAACCATGTAGGGGGCGGCGTTTACGACGCCCCGTTTCAGCGGGCTGTCCCCCAAGGGCGAGACTCTCCCCAGCGGGGAGAGATGTCGCCGCAAGGCGACAGAGAGGGGGGAGGGCACTTCCTCGCGCTACGCGCTCACAGCGTCGACAAGCGCCAGCCCCTACAGGTTCTACCGAGGGCTTCTTGCGATGCCCTCCCCCCCGCCGCGCAACATACGTTCTTATCCTGCCCTCTCCATCTCCCGCAGCGCCTTGCGGAACTGGAAGGTAAACAAGATGGCGGTGAACAGCACCGCTAAGATGTCGGCGATAGGCTCGGCTAAATACACGCCCATAGTCTTATCCGCCACGAAATGGGGCGCGATGTAAATAAGGGGCAGCAACAGCACGAACTTCCGCACCACCGCCACGATGATGGAGGAAAGTGCCTTCCCCAAGGAGATAAAGGCCATCTGACAGGCCACTTGGATACCGAAAATCACCACGCCGCCCATGTAAATACGCAGCGCGCGGGCAGAGAAGGCGATAAGCTCAGGCTTGGGGGTGAAAATAGAGGCGAACACATGGGGGAACAGCTCCACCAAGCCCCACAGTACCACCGAGTACGTAAGGCTCACCTTCAAAAGGCAGAAGAAGGCTTTCTTCACCCGCTCACGATTCCCCGCGCCGTAGTTGTAGCTCAAGATGGGCTGCGCGCCCTGCCCCAAACCCTGCAACGGCAGCATGGCAAACTGCATGACGGCGGTGAGGATGGTCATAGCGCCCACGGCAATGTCGCCGCCGTAAGTCTGCAAGGAGGCGTTGAAGCACATGGAGATGACGCTCTCGCTGCTCTGCATAATGAAGGAGGCAAGACCGAGGGCGAGGCAGGGAGCCACCACCTTCCAGCGAATGCGGAGATACTTGCCACGCAGCCGCAAAAAGGTCTTTTTCCCGAAGAGAAAGCGCAGCACCCAAGCGCAGGAGATGGCTTGGGAGAGGATGGTGGCCAGCGCCGCGCCACGGACGCCCATGTGGAATCCGTAGATAAACAGGGGGTCTAACACGATGTTGCACACCGCGCCAATGATGACGGAAATCATGCTGACGCGGGTGAATCCCTGTGCCGAAATATAGGCGTTCATGCCGAGGGTCAACTGGACGAACACCGTGCCGAGGGCGTAGATGTTCATGTAGCCTACAGCGTATTCAATGGTGTTGGGGCTGCCGCCGAAGGCCATCAAAAACTGCCGATTCCACAGCAGCAGCGCCGCCGTCAGCACCAGCGACACGGCGATGAGCAGCGTAAAGCAGCCGCCCATGGCCTCCTCCGCCTCCTCGGTGCGCTTCTGCCCCATGAAGATGGAGGCGCGGGGCGCACCGCCGCCGCCCACGAGGGCAGCAAAGGCGGCAACGATAAGGATGATGGGCATACAAAGTCCCACGCCCGTCAAGGCGAGGTCGCCGTCGAGTGGCATACGCCCGATATAGATGCGGTCAACGATGTTATAGAGCATGTTGACCAATTGCGCCAGCACCGTGGGGATGGCCAGCTTTGCCAGCAGGCGACCCACAGGGGCTGTGCCGAGAAATTCTTTGTCTTGCATCGGAACACCAGTCCTTTTGGGGAAATTTTTCAACAAAGAGCAGTATACCGCGATTTTTCAAGTGTTGCAAGGGGAAGTTGCGGAGGGGCTTAGACGGCGCGCAGCGCCCTTGCCTCCCTCTGACGAGGGAGGTGGCACGGCGTAAGCCGTGACGGAGGGAGAGATAAAACGCGGAACCTCTCCGTATTTCTCTCCCCCAGCCTCGCTATCGCTTCGGCAGCCCCCTCGTCACACCCGCCCGCAGGCGGGCGTGCGAGAGCGCAACCGCCCGAAGGGCGGCTCTTAGCGCGAAGCTGAGGGGGCCAAGGCCCTTCGGGCATCAACATACAAACCCCCTCCATAGACGGCGGGGCGATGTGGGCATCGCCCCCTACAGGGTCTGCTGAGCCCCCCTGCCATATCGTAGGGGCGGCAATCTGCCGCCCGCCTTTCACCCACCGCCTCGGCAGCGCCATCTCCCCCACAAAATCCACCTTCCCCCATTGAATTCCCCATTTCTACATGGTAAAATACTATGTTGGAATATTCATAACCACTTTTTACCATAAAAGGAGAGAGAAACAATGGCAAAGACAGTTTCCGATGTGATGGCCCTCATTCGTGAGCACGACATCAAAATGGTGGATTTCAAGATGGTGGACATCAACGGTCAGTTCCGTCACCTCACCATCCCCGCCTGCCACTTCGACGAGGGCACCATGACCGACGGCTTCGGCTTCGACGCCTCCAACTATGGCTACGCCGTGGTGGAGAAGAGCGACATGGTCTTTATCCCCGATCCCGACACCGCCATGATCGACCCCTTCTGCGAAGTGCCCACCCTCACCATGACGGGCAACGCCATGATCATCGACTATCCCCACAACCGCCCCTTGGCACAGTATCCCCGCAACATCGTCCGCGCCGCCGAGGATTATATGCGCTCCACGGGTA
>JAZQMH010000111.1:0-2841 GCA_045543255.1 Vescimonas sp. | reverse complement strand
CACGACTCCCGCCGTATCGACAACCAGCTCCGTGGTCGTGCCGGTCGTCAGGGCGACCCCGGCGAGACCCGCTTCTACATCTCCACCGAGGATGACCTCATGCGCCTGTTCGGCGGTGAGCGCATCACCAACATGATGGATCGCCTGAAGGTGGAAGAGGATATGCCCATCGAGAACAAGATGCTGACCCGTTCCATCGAGCAGGCACAGACCTCTGTGGAGTCCCGCAACTTCCAGTCCCGTAAGGCAGTGCTGGAGTACGACGACGTCATGAACAAGCAACGCGAGATCATCTACACCCAGCGCAAGCAGGTGCTGGACGGCATGGATGTGAAGGACACCATTATGAACATGATGTCCACCGCCATCGCCAATCAGGTGTCCTCCGCTTTCTTAGGCGACAACCGTATTGACGATGCCCGTTTCCACGACATGATGAAGAGCGTGGAGGGCGTGTACTTCCCCAAGTATGCCGTGAAGATCGAGCCTGAAGAGGTCTCCAAGCTGTCTGCCGAGGAATATACCGAGCGCTTTACCGAGGCTGCCATGGCCTACTACGCCCAGCGCGAGGAGGAGATCACCCCCGCCCTCATGCGTGAGGTGGAGCGCGTGGTGCTGCTGCGTGTGGTTGACGAGTACTGGATGGAGCATATTGACGCTATGCATGAGCTTCGTCAGGGCATCCGTCTCCGCGCCTATGCCAACACCGATCCTGTGGTGGCCTACAAGAAGGAGAGCCTCGACATGTTTGACGAGATGATCTCCGCCATTCAGGAGGAGACGGTGCGCCGCCTCTACAGCGTCCGCGTCAGAAGCGGCGAGGAGGTCAAGCGCGAGCGTGTTGCCAGCGGTATCACCGAGGGCGGCGGCAGCTCCGACGGCTCTGTCCGCCGCAAGGCTCCCACCAAGGTGGTGAAGGTGGGCCGCAACGATCCCTGCCCCTGCGGCAGCGGTCAGAAGTGGAAGAAATGCACCTGCAAGGAGTATCATTCCTAAGGCAAATCTCTCAGAATACGATAAGGCGGCCTTGTGTCGCCTTATCTTTTCCCCATTTTTTCGGAGGTGTGCGATGTTCACACAACACACTGACAATTCCATTACCTATCTCCGTTCCCAAGCGCTGGAGGGCGTGGCTCACGGCTTCTCCACCCGCTTAGGCGGCGTTTCTCCCGCGCCGTGGGACAGCCTCAACCTCGGCGTAGGCCGCGGCGACACCATGGAGAACGTGCAGGAGAACTACCGCCGTTTCTGCGCCGTTTTGGGCATGGACGACCGCCGCGCGGTGCTTTCTAAGCAGATCCACGAGGATGTGGTGCGCCATGTGACAGGGTCGGACGCGGGCAAGGGGCTTTATTGTGACCGCGACTACAGCTCCGTGGACGGTATGGTGACCGATGTGCCCCATCTGCCGCTGGTGGTGTTCTCTGCCGACTGTAATGTGATCTTGCTGTACGACCCCGTGAGCCGTGCCATCGGCGCATGCCATGCAGGCTGGCGGGGTACGGCGCTGGGCATTGCCAAGAAAACGGCGCAGGAGATGGTGCGGCTCTTTGGCTGTGAGGCGCGCAATATCCGCGCCGCCATCGGCCCCGCCATTGGGCAGTGCTGCTTTGAAACGGATGAGGATGTCCCCACCGCACTCCGCGAGGCACTGGGCGCAGAAGTGGAGCCCTATATCACTTGGAACGGCACAAAATACCACATTGATCTCAAGGCAGTGAATGCCCTGTGGCTGCGGAAAGCGGGTGTGGAGACCATCGACATCTGCGACCACTGCACCGCCTGCCGCCCCGACCTCTACTGGTCACACCGCAAGATGGGCAATGCGCGCGGGGCGCAGATCGCCATGATCGCACTGGAGGTGGCGGAATGAAGCTGCGAATCGTGCCCCTTTTACTGGTGCTTTTGTTCCTCTGCGGCTGCGGCAAGGTGAATGAGGACACCCCCTATGACCCCTTGGCAGAATTGCAGGACTATTACGGCGCAGAGATGGAGGAGGAGATCGTCCCCCTCACCGCCTTTACCCTTCCCTACCACAGCGGCGAAACGTGGGATCCTCTCACCTGCGGCGACGGCGTACAGTTTACCCTGTCCGCCCTCGTCTACGAGACTATGTATGTGCTGGATGAGACCTTTACACCACACCCCCAGCTGGTGGAACGGGCCGAGTACGATGCCGATACCTATACCTACACCCTCTATGTCCGCGACGGTGTTCGCTTCAGCGACGGCGTGGTGATGACAGCGCAGGATGTGGCGGACTCCCTTCGCCGCGCCATGGTCTCGCCCCGCTACAGCACGCGGCTGATGCAGGTGGAGAAGGTGTCTGTTGACGGGGACACGGTGGTGGTGAAGCTGCTGGAGGATAACCGCGCCTTTATCGCCCTTTTGGACATTCCCGTGGTGCAGTCGGGCACAGAGGAAGAACGCATTCCAATCGGCACAGGGCCTTACGTCCCCTCGGAGGATCTTTCCCTCCTGCTGCCCAACAGCGCATGGTGGCAGAACAAGGCCCTGCCCTTTACGGAGATCCATCTGCTGCCCTATAAGAGCGAGGAAGCTGCCGCTTACGCCTTCTCCTCCAACGACGTGCATCTGTTCGTCTATGATCTGCTGCATGATGCCAACGTGCTGTCCGCCTCTGATGACAGCAGCATCGGCGTGGATACGGCGGTGATGCACTATCTGGCCTTTAATTTCCATCGAGAAAAACTGAACGACCCCGCCCTGCGCCGCGGTATCTCGCTGGCAATCGAGCGGGATACGGTGGTGAACGCCTGTTTGGCAGGCCACGCGGTGGCGGCCCAGTTCCCCATCAACCCCGCCTCTCCCCTCTACCCC
>JAZQMH010000110.1:0-6016 GCA_045543255.1 Vescimonas sp. | reverse complement strand
CATTACCGCTGTCCGCGCCCGCCGCGCCGAGATGAACGTGCCTCCCTCCAAGAAGGCACAGATGGTGCTGGTGACGGCTCGTCCCGCAACCTATGAGGTGGGTATCCATTTCATCAAGCGTCTGGCTTACGCCAGCGAGGTCACCGTGACGACGGAGGCACCCGCTGACTTGACGGGCATGGTCACCGTGGTCACCCACGATGCCAACATCTATCTGCCTTTGGCAGAGCTGGTGGATATTGCCGCCGAGCTGGAGCGCATCGCTAAGGAGCGCGCCAAGGCTGAGGACAACCTGCGCCGCATTGAGGCAAAGCTCAGCAACGAGTCCTTCACCTCCCGCGCACCTGAGGCTGTGGTCAACGCCGAGCGCGAGAAGGCCGACAAGGCTCGCGCCTTGATCGCTAAGCTGGACGAGTCCGCTGCCGCCATGCAGTTCTGATTTTCTTAGTTCTGCGACAGCGTTCTACGAAAATCACAAACCTAATACACTATAATCACCGTAGAGATTCTCTACGGTGATTATTTTTATGCAAAAAAATAGGACATGCCCCGTAGAGCATGTCAAAACGGAAGATAAAGGAGCAAGATTTATGGAAGTGATCGCAACGTGCCGTGAGCGCACTTTGGAGCTGAAATTACGAGGAGAACTGGATCATCATGGCGCCTGCGGCTTATTGACAAAGCTGGAGCGTGAAATCGAATCAGCTTTGCCTGCAGAATTGGTGATGGATTTTCGCGGTGTGACCTTTATGGACAGCGCGGGAATTGCGGTAGCCCTGCGCGGCTGGCAGCGGATGCGTGAACTGGGCGGCAGTGTGGTGCTGCGTGGCGTGTCGGCACAGGCGCGGAAGGTGCTGGAAACCGCAGGTGTAGGGCGCATGATGACCATCGAATAAGACCGTAATACGTGAAGGAGGAGATACATATGCAGCGCACGGAAAACTATATGGTAATGGAATTTTTAAGCCGCAGCAGCAATGAGGGCTTTGCCCGCACTGCGGTAGCGACTTTTGCAGCGCAACTTGATCCGACCCTCGATGAAATTGGGGATATTAAAACTGCCGTTAGTGAGGCGGTGACCAATTCTATCGTTCACGGCTATCCCAACACGTTGGGCAAAATCGTGGTAAAGGTGCGTATTTTGGAGAAGAACACCTTGGAGATCAGCGTGCGGGATTGGGGCTGCGGCATCGAGAATATCGACAAAGCACGCGAGCCCATGTTCACCACAGGCGGGGAAGAGCGCAGCGGTATGGGCTTTACCATTATGGAGAGCTTTACCGACCGCATGCGGGTAAAGTCTAAGCTGGGACACGGCACGACTGTAGTGATGCAGAAGCGGATTGCCCCTCGGATGCGATGAATGAGCGTTTGGCGCTTTTAGAGCAAGCGCAGAAAGGGGACGAAAGTGCCTGCAACCGTATGCTGGAAGAGAATAGCGGACTTATTTGGTCTATCGTACGGCGCTACCACGGGTGCGGTGTGGAAAGTGATGACCTCTATCAGCTGGGATGTATTGGATTTATCAAGGCTGTAAAGGGATTCGACTTTGCATATGGAACGCAGTTCTCCACATATGCAGTCCCAAAAATTGCAGGAGAAATTCGGCGCTTTTTGCGGGATGATGGTGCGGTGAAAGTAGGGCGTACCATCAAAGAAAAAGGGCAGACCCTGTGGTCTGCCCGTGAGAAGTTGCGTCAGCAGTTGGGAAGAGAAGCCCATCTGTCAGAATTGTCGGAGGCGACAGGAATCAGCGTGGAGGAAATCGCCTCCATTGACCTCGCCACCATTGCGCCGGAGTCCTTACAACAGGAAACAGCAGAAGGGCTCACCCTCGAATCCACATTAGGCACAGATGGGGAAGAGGATAAGCTGGTGGAGCGTTTGGCGCTACGGCAAGCCATCGACACATTGCCGGAAAAGGAACGGATGACCATCCTGCTGCGGTTTTTCAAATGTCTCACCCAGCAGCAGACGGCGCGGATCCTTGGTGTGTCGCAGGTGCAGGTATCCCGCCTTGAACGGCGCAGTTTGGCAAAACTGCGTCTATACTTGGAGGAGTAGGGGAGCTGCCAATCTCCTCCTGTGGGAGAAATTCTGTCATGGTTCCGCGGTAACGCTTGGGAAGGAAAGTGTTTTGACAGCGAGGATTGTGCCGCTCTTCGATGGAAATGGCGTTAAAGAATCGCCGCCATAACATACGGAAATGCAACTCTTCATCACCGGGAAGAGCAAGCTGCAAGCTGTCTACCTGCATGATGCGGGAGTGACCTTTTGCATAGACCAGCAGTTCTTTATGGGTGCGGTCGTAGATGAAGAAGGCCTCGTTGGCATAGCGTGCGCAGAAGTGATAGCGCAGCAGAGGAAGCACGCGATTTTTAGGCTCGATCTCTGCCCCTAATACGCCGCTATAATCGGAAAAACGGACGAAGCCACGCAATTTCTCAAGTTCACCATTCATGTGTCGCAGCGCCTTTGCGATGGGGTGATACACCTCATCGGCGGGGTTGCGGATAAAAGCAGGGCCTTCATCATAGAGCTTGCGGATAAAAGCATAGAGGTGCTGCTCCTTGTCGGGGAGACAGGTGAAAAAGCAGCGCCGCACAATATCCCCTGCCGCCTTGGAGCGGGAGGTAATGCTGTTGTAGACACGTTTCCATTTCTCGGTTTCCGTAGTAATAAACCGCACTTCATAGAGACTGCAACAATCCTCATCGCCGCAAAAGGCGATGGGGAATTCTTTATGGACATAGCTCTCGAACACGCAGCAAAGAAAGCCTTCAAACGTACCGTCATATTGAAAAACAACATCGCGCCATGCCATAGGATCACCCCACTGCGTCGAAAAGAGATAGTTGCTGCGCCTCGCTGTGAGGCAGATCGCCGCGCTCCACTGCTTCCAATTGCTGTAGGAGTGTAGCAGAGGAAAATTGTAGCCCCGGGCGCATTCGTCCGCCGCAGGTAATGAAGAATTGCGCCCGTTTCATCACCACGCCCAATTTTTGCAGATCCTCAAAGCGTATATAGGTGCTGCGCCGTGCTGATACGATCCGTTTAGCGCTGACAGGGCCGATACCGGGGACACGCAGCAGCGTTTCAATATCTGCGGTGAGAATATCCACAGGGAATTCTTCCAAATGTCCCAGTGCCCAGTGGGCTTTCGGGTCGAGATAGGGGTTAAAGTCGGGATGGCCTTCATCCAGCAATTCCTGTGCCCGAAAGCCGTAAAACCGCAGCAGCCAGTCTGCTTGGTAGAGGCGATGCTCACGCAGCAGAGGCGGTTTGGTGTCCAAAGAAGGGAGAAGTGAACTCTCTACCACAGGGACATAGGCGGAATAGAACACGCGCTTGAGGCGATATTTTCCATAAAGGGACTCTGTAAGATGTAGGATGTGTCGATCGGAATCTGCAGTTGCACCGACAATCAGCTGTGTGCTTTGCCCCGCAGGAGCAAAGGTGGGTGCGTGTTTATACTTCACCAGCTCTTGCTTATTCTCCCGAACCGTATCGCGAATTTGCCCCATAGGACGCAAAATGGCCTCCTTCGTCTTGTCGGGGGCCAAGGTCTGCAACCCTTGCTGAGAGGGCAGCTCAATATTTACACTGAGACGGTCTGCCAAGAGACCTAACTGATGCACCAACTCCGGCGATGTGCCGGGAATGGCTTTGGCATGGATGTAGCCGTTAAACCGATATTCCTTCCGCAGCATTCGGAGAGCAGTGATCATCTGTTCCGTGGTATAGTCCGGCGAGCGCAGCACACCGGAGGAGAGGAAGAGTCCCTCAATATAGTTGCGCCGATAAAACTCAATGGTCAGCTCTGCCAGTTCCCGCGGCGTGAAAGAAGCACGGGGCGTATCGTTGGAGCGGCGATTGACACAATAGGTGCAGTCGTAGCAACAGGCGTTGCTCATCAACACTTTCAAAAGTGTGATGCACCGTCCATCTGCCGAGAAACTGTGACAGCATCCTGCGATAGAAGAGGTGGTATTACCGATCATCCCCGGGCGGGAAGCACGGCGCACGCCGCTGGATGTGCAGGCTGCGTCGTACTTCGCCGCGTCGGTTAAGATGCTTAATTTTTGCGCGATGTCCATAGCGCGAAAGGGGAGCGCAGCTTATGCTGCGCTGCGTGCGCCACGGCGACGACGGGAACGGGGACGCTCCAGACGATCAATGAGACGCATGATATTCACGGACACAGACAAAGCACCAACGATGATGATAATGTAACCGAACGTAGAGAACATAGGAAATACCTCCTGTTAGAATGTTTGTTCGAGTACATTATATATCGAACAAAGGTTCTTGTCAATAGAAAATCGAACAAAAATTCGAAATATTTCAAAGAAGGTTGACCGACACAGGATTTTGTATTACAATAGGGGAGAAACTACAAGAAATAGAAGGAAGAAGACCATGACGGTATTGGAACAGCGTTTTGTAGCCGCCCGAAAGCGTGTCATTGAGGCGGAATTTTCCAATTTAAATCCCATGCAGCGGCAGGGTGTACTGACCACCGAAGGGCCGCTGCTGTTGCTGGCAGGCGCGGGAAGCGGCAAGACGACGGTGCTGATCCACCGTATTGCCAACCTGCTGCGCTACGGTCGCGGCAGCGATTGCGACGAGATCCCCATGCCCATTTCTGAGGATGAGGTGGAGTTTTTGGAGAGCTACGCAGAAGCGCCCACGGAGGAGAATCGGCCGCTGGCTCAGTACCTCTGCGCCGTAGAGCCGCCCCAGCCCTATGAGGTGTTGGCCATCACCTTTACCAACAAGGCTGCCAATGAGCTGAAAGAGCGCTTGGAGCGGATGCTGGGGGAGAGCGGCTGTGATGTGTGGGCTTCCACCTTCCACTCTGCCTGCGTGCGTATTCTGCGCCGCGATATTGACCGCATCGGCTACAGCCGCGACTTTACCATCTACGATACCGACGACAGCAAGCGTGTCATTAAGGATTGCTTGAAGGATCTGGGCTTGGATGAAAAGACTTTCTCCACCCGTGAGGTGCTCTCTGCCATCTCTCATGCCAAGGAGAAGATGATCAGCGCCGAGGAGTACTGCGAGCATTGGGAAAAGCAGGCTGATTGGCGTAAGATTCGCATCGGTAAAGTGTACTCCCTTTACACGCGGAGATTGCAGACTGCCAATGCGCTGGACTTCGATGACCTTATTTTAAAGACGGTGCATCTGCTGGAACGAGATCGGGAAGTGCGGGAATACTATCGCCGTAAGTTCCGCTACGTGCTGATCGACGAGTATCAGGATACCAACCATCTCCAGTACCGTTTGACCACGCTGTTGGCGGGCGGCTACCGCAATATCTGCGTGGTGGGCGACGATGACCAGAGTATCTACCGTTTCCGTGGCGCGGATATTGATAATATCCTCAACTTTGAAAAGCAGTATGCTGGCACCCGCACCATCCGCTTAGAGCAGAATTACCGTTCCACAGGGCATATTCTGAACGCCGCCAACGCCGTTATTCGCAACAATCAGGGCCGTAAGGGCAAGACCCTGTGGACGGATCGTGGCGAGGGTGAGCAGGTCATCATCAAGACCACCTTCAACGAGGGCGATGAGGCCAACTTCGTCATCGGCGATATTATGATGAACTATAATCGTGGCGCTAACTGGCGTGACCATGCCATTCTCTACCGCATGAACGCCCAGTCCAACGCGTTGGAATACGCCTTCCGCCGCAACGGCATGCCCTATAAGGTGGTGGGCGGCACCAAGTTCTTCGACCGCGCCGAAGTGAAGGACATGCTGGCCTATCTCTGCCTCATCAATAACCCTACCGACGATCTGCGCCTGCGCCGCATCGTCAACACGCCCTCCCGCAAGATCGGTGCAGCCACGATGGATAAGGCGCAGCACTTGGCGGTGGAGAATAATATCCCTCTCTATGAGGTGCTGCGGAACGCATCTATGTACCCTGAACTGAAATCTACTGCTGTAAAGTTAGAAGGCTTTATAGCGATGATGGAGGAAATGCGGGAGAAAGCCGATCAGT
>JAZQMH010000109.1:0-46081 GCA_045543255.1 Vescimonas sp. | reverse complement strand
GGGCCAGACCGGTAAGACGGTGCACCCCAACCTGTATATTGCCTGCGGTATTTCCGGCGCCATCCAGCATTTGGCCGGTATGGAAGATTCCGATTTCATCATCGCTATCAACAAGGACGAGAACTGCCCCATGATGAAGCTGGCTGATTTGGGTATTCAGGGCGACCTGAATGTGATCATCCCCAAGCTCACCGAGGCCATCAAGGCATATCGTGCCAGCCAGAATGTGTAATTCCCTTCGATTTATCATCGTCGATACCAGACACCCTCTCTCCTAACTTTTCCATCGCAAAAGAAGTAATCGCGGTACATCTGTGCCCGGATGATTTCTTTTTTCTTGACAACTTTGTCTATTGATGATAGACTATGGTTGTCTACTAAGAATAGACAGGAGGATTTGTCTATGATTCACTATACTTTAGGCGCGGTGGAGTCCCAGTTTGCCGACATCGTGTGGGCTCACGCACCTCTTTCTACCGCCGCATTGGTGAAGCTGTGTGAAGAGGCGCTCCACTGGAAGCGCACCACCACCTACACGGTGCTGAAAAAACTGGGCGAAAAGGGCTTCTTTCAGCTGAAGGACGGCACAGTGACCGCCCTCGTCTCCCGAGAGGACTACTACGCCGCACAGAGCGAGAAGTTCATCTCCGAGACCTTCGACGGCTCACTCCCCGCCTTTTTCGCCGCCTTCACCAAGCGCAAGAACATCTCCCCCAAGGAACTACAGGAAATTCGCCGCATGATTGATTCTTTTGAGGAGGGTTAACGATGGGTGCTGTCTTTCTAACACTGCTCCACATGAGCCTCGCCGCCAGCGCACTGGTCGTGGTGGTCGTGTTGCTGCGGCTGCTCTTAAAGCGTGCGCCCAAGGCCATCCACTGCGCCCTGTGGGCAATGGTGGCACTGCGGTTGCTGCTGCCCTTCTCCTTAGAGAGTTCCTTCAGCCTTATCCCCCAAGAGGTGGCTGAGAGAGAACTCCTCACCGAATGGCAGGACGACTATGTAGGGGACGTGACCGTTATCTACGATGACTCCGCCCTGTATCAAGACGCTGTTGCCGCGGGGCGCGAGCCTTTTGCCGACGGCGAGGGCGGCTATTATGTGGTGACCGCCCCCGACCGACTGGACGCCCCCGACACGGTGGAGACCGCCGTTCTCCCCATTCTCGGCTGGGTGTGGCTGGCGGGCTGCGCCGCCATGCTCCTCTACGCTGCTGTGAGCTTCTTCCGCATCCGTAAGCGGGTGCAGCTGTCCCTTCCTCTCCGCGACAACATTTGGCGGTGTGAGGCGGTGGACTCCCCCTTTATCCTCGGCTTCTTCCGTCCCAACATCTACCTCCCCTACGACATGGACGAGGGGCAGGCCCAGTATGTCATCGCCCATGAGGAGGCACATCTGCGCCGCCGCGACCACTGGTGGAAGCCCTTGGGCTTTTTGCTGCTGGCGGTCTACTGGTTCAACCCCCTGCTGTGGGTGGCCTATATCCTCCTGTGCCGCGACATTGAACTGGCCTGCGACGAGCGGGTCATCCGCGATATGGATGCCTCGGCGAAGAAAGCCTACTCCGAGGCCCTTCTCTCCTGTAGTCTCCCCCGCCATATAGTGGCGGCCTGTCCCCTCGCCTTTGGCGAAGTGGGGGTGAAAAAGCGCATCGCCTCGGTGCTAAACTATAAAAAGCCCGCCTTTTGGGTCTTGGTGGTAGCCATCCTCGCCTGCGTGGTGGTGGCGGTGTGCTTCCTGACCAGCCCCAAGGACACCATTGAGGGCAAGGTCTACACCTACGAAAAGTCAGGCGTTCTCGGCAACTTCACCATCTCCCTCTTTGAGGACGGCACCTTCCACTACACCGAGGGTATGGCCAGCAGCTACCTCGCCACAGGCAAATGGACGGAGAAGGGCAACATCCTCACCCTCACCGACGATGAAAATCTCGGCTACAAGCTGGTGAATCGTTTCAGAAAAGACGGGGACACCCTCTATTTTATCGCCGAAGGTTCTTCCAACTTCCTCTATGTCACGGTGCAGGACGGGGAGCGTTTTACCTACACCTTTGACATCGAACAGCCCGTCCTTGACGGCGTAGATGGGATGCAGAGCATCACCGTCCCCGGCTATGCCATCGTGGACGGCGCTCTGACCGAGGAGGAGATCACCTCCCTCAATGAACTCCTTGCCCCCGTTGTCTACGATAAGCAGGGCGGCATCATTGGCGCAAGCCCTTGGTCCTGCTTCTTCACCTCCTATTATCGCGATGTGCGGGCACTGGATTTTGAAAAGTTCATGCGCTACTTCCCCGGTGACGGCTCAAAGGCAAGCGCGGAGGAATTTGAACTCCTCAAGGGTACAGAGGGCTGGCCTTTCTCCCAAGAGGACACTTTGGACACCATTCCCGTGCCTATTCACAAATATCCCGCCCGTCTTGTAGATGCGATTCTGCTGGAGTATGCAGGCATCACCACCGCCGAGGTGGACACCTCCGGCGTGGCCTACTTGGAGGAGTATGACGCCTATTATAACTACACCTCCGACTTTGGTGCTGCCTCCTTCCACTGTACGAGCGGTGAGCGCGTGGGGGATATTCTCTATCTCTACAGCGAAACAGAGCAGGGCACAACCCGTCTGACCCTGCGCGAAACGGGGAATTCCTACCACGTTTTAGCCTTGCAGCCCGTGGTCACCGGCGAGGCGGTGACAGGCGAATTTGCCACCGTAGCCGCCCTCTTTGACACCCTTCTCTCCTCTCCCGCTGATGCCACCAAGGCAGGAGACTATATTAAAGCCCATCCCAACGAGCATATTGCCCTGCTGACCGACGAGAACTTGACCCTCCGCTACATCTTCACAGAGTTTCTCAAGGGCAACCAGCCCGAACCTAAGGGACAAGTTATGCGCCTCATCCTCGACCAGCTTGCCCCCGAGGCACAGCTGCGCCTCCACACCGAGACAGGGCAGGAGTATTTCGACGAGTGGATAAAGGGTGCCGATCAGATGACCACCGACCATGGCTTGGAGTGGATGCAGCACAACCAGCCCTATATGTACATGTCGCTCCAGCTCCGCAGCGATATTTATGGTCACAGTTCCCCCGTCATCCCTATCGATGCTCCCGAATTGCCCGCGCCGCTAACATTAGAGGATGAGAAACAGCGGGCCGCCTGTGACGCCATTTTGGCAAGTCTCGGCACAGGCTGGTGGACGGGACAAGACCTCAACCCCGCCAGGGAGGCCGCCGCTTTCACCTGCTTCTACCATGAAACGGTGGGCGACGAGTTAAATCTCTACGGCTTTGGCGGCTACTTCTCACAGGATGCACAGGGCAACGCCGCCGATGAATGGAGCAGCTTCACCATCGTGACGCTGAATAAATCCACTCTGGATCTCATCCAAGTGTGGTGGCCCGGTGACGGGGGCTACTATGTCATGTCCATCGATGAAAACTTCCCTGAGGATCTTGCCAAGGCCATAACCATGATCTCCTCCGATGACTATCAAAGATTGAAAACTGCTCTCCGCAAGCAGGCAGCGAAGAACATGGCGCCTACCACCCTTCACCCATCCGTCAAAACCCAGTGCCCTATCATTGACGGCGTGGAGGTCCACACTCCTGGCTCCTATATAACAAGCGAGTGGCGGCAGTCCGATAAATTCGATGCAGCTGTCCACTGTCACTACGATGTCCAGTGGGATCACGCCATCTGCTTAAGATGCGACACGCCCTTCTCCTACGAGACCCCAGAGGAGCGCTACGCCACCCATCGCAAGGAAGTCGTTTACAATGAGGACGGCTCTGAGAAGGGCTTTACCTGCGCCGATTGCGGCTACCGCAGTTGGTAATTGAATAGGGGCACCATAAAAACAGCAAAAAACCGTCGGTCAATCTTGACCGACGGTTTTCTTATGCTTTTATCTTGTCAGCTGGCCGCGAACATCAGCAGGCAAATCGTTGATGACACTATGGTTGGGGTTCATCATAACGCTCTCCTCCAGCTTCAAGCCAAAGGTTGCGCCCTCCATCACAGCGGCATGGAGGTTACGGGGAGACTTACTGTCTCCGGCATTGATCACAGGCACACCGGCAGCACACAGCTCGTCAAACAGCGCCATATTGGAGCGGGTGTGGCAAGTCACCACATCGTCAATTGCCAACTCGGTACGGTTGAAGTTCTTATCCATCACCACAACCTTGCCCTCTTCGATGCTGTAGATCGTGCTGTTTTCAATCACCTTAACAGGATACTTGTAAGGCGTGCTCTCCAATGCCTCAGCATCGGTCTGCGCAAAACGCTTGCGCATTACGTACATGTGGATCACTTCCACAGAAGAGCCGAACTCCTTACGATCCGTCACCACCGTGACGTCTTTACCCATGCTGGCCAGCGCCGTCACCGTATCCACAGCGGCATAATGGTCGCCCCAGACCAGTACCTTCTCGCCGATCTTGCGCATGGTACGATCCTTGGGATGGTGAGGACAGTTGACTCTGGGGCAGGCGATTGCCTCCTCAAAGGGCACAACGCGCTCTTTCCCCATGCACTCCGGCACATAGCTGGACGCGCCGGTAGCATTGAGCACCACATCGAACTCCTTCAGCATCTCCACCGTGGGGCAGGTGCGCAAGCGGACATCCACATTCAGTTCCTTGATCTGATTGCGGATCCAATCGGCGTACCACTTCATCTTCTCCTTACCCGGAGCCATGCAGCAGCCGAGGATCGCGCCGCCCAACTCGCCGCTCTTTTCAAACAGTGTCACCTTATGACCGCGAACAGTAGCTATGCGGGCCGCCTCCATACCGGCAGGGCCGCCGCCCACAATACCCACCTTCAAAGGTGTTGCAGCAGGCTTCATCTCGTCGAATTCCATATGACCACAGGCGGGGTTGATGGCGCAGCCAATCTCCTTCTTGGCCATCATACTCTCCTGCCAGCAGCCGGTAAGGCAGGAAATGCAGCGGCGAATCTGCTCATCCTTGCCCAAATACGCCTTCATGGGCCAATAGGGGTCTGCCAACAGCTGACGGGCGAGGCCCACCATATCGGTCACACCGTCCTCCACCAGCTTATCGCAATAGGCAGGGTTACGCAGAGAGTGGCTGTTGATCACGGGAATCGATACCGCCTTCTTCACAGCGGCAGAGGCATAGTTCGTCCAGCCCTCGGGATACTGCATGGGATCGAATCCCGCGCCGGGACTCTCCTGAATGCACTGGCTCAAGTCAAGGGCAGCAACACCGGCACGCTCGAATTCCACCGCCATCTTCACACTCTCATCGCACTCGCGGCCGCCTTCCACCCATTCGTCCACAGAGTAACGCACCAAAATGGGGAAATCCTTGCCGCACTTCTGCTGGATAGAGGAAATAATGGCCAAGGGGAAACGCATACGGTTTTCAAAACTGCCGCCCCAACGGTCAATACGCTTGTTCAAATAGGGGGACATGAACTGGGAGATCAGATAGCCGTGGGCTGCATGAAGCTCCACACCGTCAAAACCGGCCTGCTTAACACGCCAAGCAGCCTCAGAGAACAGATCCACCATCTCCACCACTTCCTCCGTGGTCATGGCGCGGACAGGCTTACCCTTCTCCTCGGCATTTTCATAGACGATCTCATGTCCGGCACTCCAAGGCAGCTTCACCACCATATCGGTGGCAGACATGGTATTGTAACGGGGGACAGCACACTGACGGCCGGGATGCTGCAGCTGAACCACGCACTTAGCGCCGTACTTATGCATACCCTCAGCCAAGCGGGCAAGACCGGGAATGAAGGTGTCGCTGTCAGCCACCAAGCCGGTAACGGTGGGTCGGCCGGTCTTTCCATCAGGAGAGGTAGCGCCGACAATAATCAGACCTGCACCGCCCTTGGCGATCTCGCTGTGATGATGGATGTCCCGCTCACTGACAGAACCGTCAGCATTGGAAGAGCTAACATCGGTGGGCACATGGCAAACGCGGTTGGCAATCACCATGTTTCCGATTTTCAAGGGAGTAAACAAATGGGGATACTTCAACATAGAAATGCTCCTTCCGTCCTGATAAAATATGTGTTCTTCTGTTCAAAGTGTACAAAATCTTTTCAAAAATAAACAGATTTCACAACTATATTTTACAGCACGCTGTGCCGCAAGAAAAATGTCACAACCGCTTGATTTCTTATCAAATTCGGCTATCTCCCAATTCCTCTCGCAGTTGACTGCGCCACACCCGCGGCGTGACACCTTCGTTTTCTCGGAACATCTGATAAAACGCATACGGATTCGAGAATCCGGCTTCCCGCACAGCATCGGCAATGCTACCATTTTCAGAAGCAATTCGGCGGCGTGCCTCAAGGTAGCGCAGCTTTGCCACGTATTCTTGAAAACTCATGCCCATCTGCTGTTTAAACAAGTGCCGAAAGCGTGACTCGCTTAAATAACACAGTGCCGCAACTTCTTTTTGATTCAGCCGTGAAGGGAAATTGGCATGAATGTATAGCAGCGCAGGGCGAAGGCGAAGATACTCCGCCAAATTCGCAGCAGAGGCAGGACTCTCATCCAATTTCGTTAAGCTGCTCAGCTCTGCCAACGCCAGTTGAAGCCGCGCACGAATCAGCCGCTCTCTCCCCGAACGCTCACCGTCTGCTTCCTTCCACAGCTCCTCTAACAGCGGTTTGAGCCGCTGTCCGGCTTCACTGTCACCATCAATACGATTGCAGAAACTGGCACTGTCGTAGCGAAACGGCAGGAGATATTCCGCATCCCGCGCGCCGGCACCATCCAAAAAGAATTCCGGAAGAAACAGGAAAAAGCGGAAGGTCGTTGTTTCATTTTCAAAGGTGGCTGCCCCGTGTTTTTCAAGATTGTTGATCAAAAACACATCGCCAACGGTGTATTCATACGATTTTCCTTCAAAATAGAAGGTTCCGCCGCCGGAAGTGCAAATTCCAATCTCGAAAAAGTCGTGCCAATGGAGACGAGGTGTCACATCTACAACTGCGTAGTTGATCGCAGAAAACGGGAACTGCAGATCCATCTTATAGTCCCAGAAAAAGCTCTGTACTTCGTAGGAATTCGCAGTCATACGGTTATCGTCCTTCCTTCACAGGCGTTTTCATCTTCAGCACCCAAACACAGCAAATGGCGGCGAGGATGCCCGACACCGCCGGAACGCCCATGCCCACATGGACGGACACGATCTCCGTCAAGGCCGCCATCAGCACAGGGACGATGACGCGGGTAATACCCATGACGAACATGACCACAGAGGTGGTCAGTGTGGTGCTGCCTTGATAGCCCTCGGCGCACTCGGACACCACCATGGGGATAAAATGTCCCGTAGTGAGGCCCAACAGGCCCATGCAAACGCACATGACGATGGCGTTGCCGCCCACGATTCCCAGCACCAAACAGGCCGCTGCTGCCAGCGCGCCGCCCATAATGAGTACCAGCGGTCGCGCCTTAAGGCGGGGAGCGATAAAGCGATTTACGGTGGCGGCGATCCAATAGATGGTCAGACAGCTGGCGCCCAAGGCTTCGGCATCGTGTGCCAGCAGCATGTAGCGGGCGATCCAGCACAGGACACCGGTCTGAAACATGGAAGTCATAGCGCCGCAGCACAGAAGCAGCACATTGCGCTTATTCTTCAAATACGCGCCCAGTTGAGCAACAGAAAGGCGCTCTTCCTGCCCCTTTCCGAACATATTGGCCTTTTTCCCCTTCTTTCCGGCAACGGCCACCATCACCATGGCAGCCGCCGTCAGCGCCGCCAGCGCCACGTTGACCCAGCGCCAGCCGGTGCTGCCCAGCATCCACTGCATCGCCAGCGGGGCCAAAAGACTGCCGATACCGAAAATACCGTGGAGCAGACCGAGATATTTGGGGCTGTCTGTGGGGTGGGCATCGATCATGGTGGAGTTTATATAGCCATCCAGCCAGCCGCAGCCCATGCCCAACAGCACGATGGACACCATGAACACGCCGAAATTCGGCGCGCCGCCGGAGAGAAGCAGCATTACCACCTGCAGCGTGCCGGAGAGGACGATCATCGTGACCTTACTGATGCGGCCTTGAAACAGGGGGTTGATCAGCAGGGCGATCATAAGACCCAGACTGAGCATGCTGCTCATCAGACCTTGCGACGCGCCTGTAAGAGAGAATTCCTCCACCACCGCATTGACCAGCACACTGGTAATGGAGTTGACGAAGGCGTAGGCAAAACTGGTCACCAAAATGGCAGTGGTGACCTGCTTTGTGATTTTTGCGCGCTGTTCCATAGATTTACTCCTAATAAAAGTAATACGGGGACAGGGACAGGCCGGTGCCTGCCGCTGTCCCCGTATTGTAATAAGGGTTACTGACGGACGTTCTTTTCGCGGTTGTAGAGGATCAGCAGCAGGATCAGGATCACGCCCATGAACAGGTTGCGCTCAGGCTGGGTCAGACCGATAACGGTCAGCATATTACTGAGCACCACCATGACGAGCGAGCCCGCGATACTGCCGGTGTAGGAGCCCACACCGCCGGAGAGGAGCGTACCGCCGATGATCACCGCGATCAGCGACTCGTATGCGTAGTTGTCGAAGATCTGGCAGCGGGCAGCGTTCATATACGCAGCACCCAGCATACCGGCAAAGGCGGCGAACACGCCGGAGAACACATAGGTCAGGATCTGCACCTTGGCCACGTTCACACCGCTGAGCTTGGCGGCCACGGGGTTATTACCCACCAGATAGACCTGCTTACCAAAGCGGGAACGATTCAGAATGAAGTAGACCAAGGGGATGATAATGATACCGTAGAGAATGATGGAGGGCAGGAACTGCACACCAAACAGACGGGAGGTAACAGACTTAATGAACTTAGGACCGGCATAACCCATGGGGCTGCCCTCGGTCAGCACGTACTGCATACGGGTGACCACGTTGGCGATAGCCATGGTAACGATCATGGGAGGCAGACCGATCTTCACGCAGCACACACCGTTGAGAAGACCCACGATGGCGCCCATTGCCAGTGCAACCACCAGCAGCGTAAAGAAGTGACCGTCCTCAGCGTTCATAATGGTGGTGGTCAGAATTGCCGCAGAGGACATGACCGCACCCACGCCGAAGTCCATACCGCCGCTGATCAGCACGATGGTCTGACCGGCAGAGGCGAAGCTCAGCAGCAGCGTCAGCATGATGATAGAGCCGATGGCGCTGGCATTAAAAGCATTGGGGTTAATGATGACCGTCACTGCATAGATAAACACAGCGATGATAAAGGCCATGCGGGCGGGGCTTTGCTTAACGAACACATTCAGCTTCTGGCCGAAGGTAAGCTTTGCAGTCACAGAAGGATTTTTCATGCGTTCTCCCCTCCCTTCTCCTCGACCTTGAGCTCTTCACGCTTGAACTGACGGACGATACCGGCCTTGAGTGCTTCACGCTGGCCCTTAGCGGTAACGATGGTCATCAGCAGACCAAGGAAGACGATAATATCGGTGACGAAGTTCTGCCAATAGCTGCTGACGGCGAAGCCGGGGATGGTCTTAGCCAGCAGGGAGAAGAAGTAGTACACGGAGTTCTGAATGAGGACGTAGAATCCTGCGCCGAACACACCGCAGGACACATTGCCCCAACCACCGAAGCCCAGACCGCCCAGAATACAGGCGGACAGGGAACGGATACCGTAGTCCTCGGCCTGCAGGGGGTTACCGGAGGCGATCATCAGTGTCAGGCACACACCGGCGATACCGGTGAACAGACCCTTCAGCAGGAAGGCCTTCAACTGTACGCCGGAGGGGCTGATACCGGCAGCGAATGCATTACGGGGATTGGCACCCACGGCATAGATGTGGGAGCCGAACTTGGTGCGCTTGACATAGAGCCAAATCACCAGCACCAGCACCAGTGCCAGTGCAGACACAGGGATAATGCCGAAGATCTGGGAGTCATAGGCCTTATAAAAGACCTTCTCCACCTTGCCCTGAGGTACGTCCATGATCATAACGTTCACGCCCTTAATGGCAAAGGTAAGGGCATAGCTGGCCAGCAGAGCGGGCAGACGGAACACGGAGCAGCAAACCCAGCAGGCCACGGAGGCGATCATGGCAGCGATGATACCCAGCACGCAGCAGACGGGGAAAGGCAGACCCCACACCTGACCGGTCATGATGGTCACCACGTTCACCAGTGCCACCTGCACGCCGCAGGAGATGTCCATAGTACCGGACATCAGCAGCAGGGCCTGACCCATAGTCACCAGAATGAAGGGGACGTTCTTGGCAAAGAGGGTGTTGATACTTCTGATGGTAAAGAAGGAGGGGCCCTGCAGCAGGGCGTTCAGAACCAGTGCGATAACGAACAGAATGCAGCCGGCAAAGGCGGGAGAGCGACGGAAACGCTGCAGAGAATTTTTCACTTTTAACATTTCGTTGTCCTCCTTTCTTATTCCGTCATGCCCATCATGGCAGCCACAAGCGCCTCGGGGGTCTTGTTCTCGCCTGCCAAAACAGCGCTGACAGCACCTTCATAGAACACATAAATGCGGTCAGATACGCTCAGCAGCTCCTCAGATTCACTGGAGGAGATGATGACGGTCATGCCCTCATCGGCGCACTGACGCAGGATGCGGTGGATCTCCTGACGGGAGTGGATATCCACGCCCTTGGTGGGGTCATCCAGCAGCAGCAGCTTGGGATTCATGGCGATCCAGCGGGCAACCACCAGCTTCTGCTGGTTACCGCCGGACAGAGAGTTGGCAGGATGGCGCAGATCACCGATCTTGATGCTGTACTTTTCCACAGCGTCGTTGGCAAAGGCGTGGTTGTCCTTGGGACGCATATCGGCAAAGAGCTTACCCTTGGCCACCTTACCGGCAAGAATGTTCTCCTCGATGGTACGCAGGGGGAACATAGCCTCGCGGTTACGCTCACCGGAGATAAAGCCCATACCGTTTGCCACCGCCTGGGTGGGAGAGGTGAACTTCACTTCCTTGCCGTCATAGACCACGGTACCGTCCTCGATCACCTCAGCGCCCAGCAGGGCACGGATGAACTCGGACTGACCCTGACCCTGCAGACCGCCGATACCGACGATCTCACCCTTGTAAGCACGCATGGACAGATCGCGGACCTTGGGGAACACGGTCATGCCCTTGACATCCAGCACGACATCCTCTTCCTTCTCCTCCACATGATGCTCACCGCTGCCGGCGGCATCTGCCTCGGGGCGCTGGCCGGTCATGTAGTAGACGATGTCGTCCAGCGTGAAGTCGGACATCTTGCCCTCGGTGACGGTCTCACCGCTGCGCATGATGGTGGTGGTGTCGCACACCTGGAACACCTCGTTCATACGGTGGGTCACGTAGAGCATGGCCACGCCCTCTTCCTTCAGCTCACGCATAACGGAGAAGAGTACCTCGATCTCATCGTAGTGCAAAGAGGCGGTCACCTCGTCCAGCAGCAGCAGACGGGGCTTCAGCGCCACAGCCTTTGCCACCTCCAGCATGGTCTGGACAGAGGGCATCAGCGTCTGCACATAGGCGTCGGGATCGCAGTCGATCTTAAAACGCTTCAGCAGCGAGTCGATCAGCTCGTCGGCGGCCTTCTTGTCCACCATACCGAATTTGTTGCGAGGCTCGTTGCCCAGCAAAATGTTGTCGCGCACACTCATGGTGGGGATCAAACTCAGATCCTGGAAAGCGGTGGCGATTCCCAGCTTACGGGAAACCTGACCGTTCAGGATCTTCACCGGCTCACCATCGATCAGCACTTCGCCGCTGTTGGGATTGACCAATCCCGCCAGCACCTTGATCATGGTGGACTTACCGGAGCCGTTAGAACCCAGCAGTGCGCGAATCTCACCCGGCTGGACCTGCAGATGGGCACCGTTCAAAGCCACAACTGCGTCGAACCGTTTTTCGATTGCGCGTAACTCAAACATGAAAGTCTCTCCTCCTGCTTGTTGAAATTTCTATGTTTTCTCTTTTTCTTGCAAGTTTTTCCGCAAAACTGCCTCTCTCCTTGGTGAGGGACACTTTTCCGGAGTTCGAAAAATCGAACCAATTCCGTAACGAAACTTGGCCGACGGAATAGAACTATTCCGCCGGCCAAGCGGTCATTTACAACTCAAAAGCAGCTGTTTCGTATCTTACTTGAAGTACTCAGCAGCAACCTCGTCGATGGTCAGCCACCAGGTCAGAGCATCACCGGGAGCCAGGGTAGTGGCCTGCTCGATGAAGTCAGCATCAGCGATGTTGTCATAGGTGTAAGCCATCTTGCAGGGCAGGCGGATAGCGTGGATCTCGGGGATGGTGTAGACATCATCCTTCAGCTCCTTGCCCATGATCATGTTCAGACCGAAGTTCAGAGCGCTAGCACCAACGCCGGGGGTGTTGGACTGGACATAGAAGTCCATGACCTTGCCGTCCTTGTTGAGCTCGAGCATACGGCTCATGAAGTCACCGGTATCGTTGAAGCCGATGAACTTGGGATACTCGGCGCCAGCGGCGTCGTAAGCAGCCAGAGCGGCCTCAGCGCACTGAGAGATCAGGATGCCGTCGAACTCCAGACCGGAGTTCAGGATCTCGGTCATGATCTGCTGAGCCTTAACGGCATCCCAGTCATGGTTGTACTGACCACCGACGACGACCAGACCGGTCTCCTCGATGCCCTTCTCAAAGCCGGCCTGACGGTCGGTGTTGGCGGAGTTACCGTCCAGAGCAGCGATCATGATGACCTTAGCGCCCTCGCCCAGAACCTCACCGGCGTACTTGGCGGTATCATAGCCCAGCAGGTACTGGTCGGCGGAGATGTTCAGAACGTTGACGTCGGTAGAGGTGTACTCGCAGTCAGCATTGATGTAGACGATGCCGGCTTCCTGAGCCTTCTCAATGATGGGATCCAGACCAGTGGAAGAAACGGGGTCAACCAGAATGATGTCGTAACCCTCGTTGATGGAGTTCTCGATCTGCTGAGACTCGGTAGCGGCGTCCCAGTTGGAGACGAAGGAAGCGTAGGAAACATTCAGACCGTGATCGGCGGCAGCAGCAGCAGCCTCCTGAATGTCAGCCTCGTAACGGACGCGGTAGGGGTTGCCCTCAATAATAGCATTATGAGAAGCGAGCTTAAGTTCGGTCTTAACCTCTGCACCATCATCGGCGCCTGCCTGATCGTCAACGGGAGCCTTCTCGCCGCAAGCAACCAGAGCCAGAGCCATGATCAGAGCCAGGACCAGTGCCAGGAACTTTTTCATGTCATTTCCTCCTAAAAGATTTTGTTTTTTTATAACCAAGGGTCTTCCATCCCCTTAATTATCGTCATGAATTGCTTCTTTCGAAGCTGTCGCCCGAATTTCTCAGGCGTTTTCGATCAGGCCGCGGAAATACTTCTGAGCAATGCGGATCTGATCTTCAATGTAGTCGTTGTAGCCCAACACCTTGCCGTTCTGGAAGGGCATATGGCAGAACTCATAGTTGATATAGCCATCATAGCCCGTTTCCTTCAAGGCCTTGATGAAGGCGGGATAGTTGGTCAGCACAGGCTGAATATGGGGGTCGAAGGAGATCATGTTGATAGAACCATCCTCATGCTCCACAAACTCGGCGTTGGCATGGCTGAGCATCTGCAGATCACCCACATCGTGCACCGCCTTGGTGATATACTCGTCGCTCTGACGCTTCTCCGTCCAGCCGCAGCAGGGGGCATCCAGGCAGCACTTGACCCAGGGGGAATCCACCCACTTCACCAGATCCAGCATATCGGTGTACTCATCGATAACAGGATGATGGTTCTGCAGGGCCAGCACCACGCCGGCCTCCTCGGCCCACTTGGCGCACTCCTTCAAGCACTTGACGATGCTCAGACGCAGCTCATGATCCAGCGCGCCATAGAAGGTGTGATGCTTGCCGGTGATCTCATAGGTGGCAACGCCGTCCTTCATGACGATACCGCGCCAGCAGGCGAACACACGCAGCACGGGCGCGCCCAGCTGCTTGGCCACACGGATCTGCTCACGCACCATCAGCAGCTCGTTCTCGATATGCTCGGGCACGATGGAGGCAAAGTTGTTGTTGGCTGCCACTGCACAGATCTCGAGACCCTGCTTTGCCGCATACTCGCGGATTTCCTTGCAGCGCTTCTCGTCCAGATCGAGAGGGGAACCGTGGGGGCGCTTGAGATCGATCTCAACGCCGTCGTAACCATACTTCTTGGCAGTGTCGATAAACTCCTCCACCGTCAGGGCAGGGCGATCGTTAAACCACGTGCCGGAACAGGAAATGGAATACAGGCCTACTTTCATACCACATTCTCCTTCGTTTCAGTCAATTTTTTACTTCAGGATCTCCTCGGCGCGAACCTCGCGGTTCTCCGCGGCAGAGAGATAGAAGGCGTCAATAATGGCCGCCACACGCAGCGTCTCCTCCGGCTTCACTGCCAGGGGGGAGCCCGTCAGGATATGATCCACGGCATTTTCAAAGAGATAGGAATGGCCGGGGAACGCCTCCTTGGCGAAACGATCCTCCTCGGGGAAGAGGCGGGGCTGCACATTGGTCTGATACTTGCCCATGGTGGACAGCAGCTCCATCTTCGGCAGCAGCAGACCTGCCTTACTACCGGCAAAGGACATGGAATACTCCGGCGGCAGATTCACCGCCCAAGAGGTCTTGAAATTGATGCAGCAGCCGTTGGCCAAACGGAGATTGCCGGCGGCAAACTCCTCCACCTCGAACTCCTCGGGGGAGTACTTCTTGGCGTTAAACACACCGGCGGGGGCACCGCTCTCTGCCAGACTCGTCAGCACGCCCTGCTCATTGCGGGCAATGTGGGAAGAGGCCGTACCGGAGATGGAGACAAATTCGGGGCCGCCCATGACCCACAGGGCCGCATCGATAAGATGCACGCCCAAGTCACACAGCACGCCGCCGCCATTGGCATCCTTGCGGTGGAACGCGCCCCATGTGGGCACGCCGCGGCGGCGAATGAGAGAGAACTCGGAGAAATACACATCTCCCAGCACACCCTCGTCCATCATCTCCTTGGCGAACTGATACTCGGGGTTATAGCGCACCACCTGACAGGCAAAGAGAACACGGTTCTGCTTTTCGGCATACGCGTACATCTCCTTGGCGTCGGCATAGGTGAAGGCCACAGGCTTCTCGCAGGCCACATGGGCGCCGTAAGACAGGGCCAGCATGGTCATCTCCTTATGGAGAGCGTTGGGGGTGCAGACGGACACCAGATCGGGCTTCTCCTTCTGCAGCATCTCCTCGGCATCGGTATACCAGTTGGGGATACCGTGGCGCATGGCCGTCTGCTGGGCAGAGGCGGCGCTGGCGCTGCATACCGCCACCAAGTCCACCTTGTCGCCCAAATTGCGATAGGCGGGAATATGCGCGGCATTGGTGATCATTCCGCAGCCAATAATGGCAACCTTCAATTTCTTCTCGCTCACGGCATATTCCTCCTACAAAAATGGAAAGATTCAGTCCATTTTGCACCTAAACATAGTCACTGATATTGTATCAAAATTCACTATTAAAAGCAAGGTTATTTTCGCCGATTCCACTGACAGGATTCTGTATGTTATTACCAGTTGATATCGAAGCTCTCGCCCTTTTGGATGGCGCTAAGGGCCTGATTTACGCGTTCAACGTAGGCGTCCTTCATGGCGAACTCGCACACGCCGTTGACGTACACATTCACACGCCGTGTGCCGCCTGCGTACAGCGCCAGCACATCGTCGGCCTTACCTTCGGTATAATGATACGTAATTTTCATCACGGGGGCAGCGGACGGGACGGGCTGCACATTCAGATACTCGCCGTCACTGGCGGCACTGTTAAACAGCTGGAACAAACTGCGGAACAGGGCAATATCCACCGTCTCGCCGTTGAGGGCAGCCACAGGATTCTTGGCATCGGTATGATCCACGGTGAAATCGTAGGTCTTACCGCCGCTTTCCACGGTGATCCCCTCCACATCCATCAGCAAGGGGGAGACGAACCAGCGCAGCAGCAGCTTTTCATAGACCATGTCCATGAAAGCAGGGCGCTCGATGACATACACCATGCCGCTGCCTGCCGCGTTAACATAGAAGAACGTACCATCCTCCACCGCAGGCAGGAAGCGCAGCACAAAATGCTCTGCCGCCTCTGTGCCGTTCTTGTAGTCGAATTCCACCTGCATATAGGGATCGGCAAAGCCCAGCTCATCCTCCTGCGCAGCCGTAAGGGCATAATACACGATGGAAGCACCCTGCATACCGCACAGCGGTGTCAGCATCTCAAGGCCGTAGCTCTGATCCAGCTCATACACGCCGTTGCCGCGGACAATATGGGTCGCCGCGCCGAAAGAACGGGCAAGCTGCCGCACTTCCTCATCGCCAGCACTCACAGACTCGATGGTGACAGGCTCTGCCAAAGGCCCACCGCTGAAGGTCACATCACGCACTGCGGACAGCGCGCTGGACACCGCCAGTTCAGGGGTCACATAGAAGGAGATGAAGTCCTCCTTCACCATCTGATAGAACGCAGCCGTTTCGCCGCTGATGAGGTAAATATCCTTCTCGCCTTCCACCGCGCAGTAATAGTTCCCCGACAGGGGCTCCACGTTGCCCAGTTCAAGGCTCAGTTCCTCACCGTCGGTATAGGTCACGAGAACCCAAGCCTGACAGGGAGAGAGGCCGAAATCCGCCAGATCCTTGCCCTTGGCATCCACTTTCTGCAGGGCATTGACCTCGGAACAGGCCGTCAAAAACTCGATGAACAGATCCACGTCCATCAATTCAGCAGGGACACCTTCCACCAGGAAGCCGCCGTCTTGGGTCTTTACGTCGATGGCACCCGCCTCATGTTCCACATGAACGGCGGCAATTTCCGTAGCGTTGCGGGAGGAGAGCACATAGCTTTCTGCTTCGCTTTTTACAGGGTTCAAAATCAGCACCACCAGCGCCACCGCCAAAATGGCAACGACGATGACTTCTGCCAACAAAATTCGGAGAAGTTTTTTCATTACTTATACCTCCGATACAGCCACACGCCCACGCCGCAAAGCAGGATCGCCATGGGGATCACGCCACCGAGGATCACGCCCAGCCGCGTCACCTGTGCCGTGGTAATACCCAAGGTCTTACCCGCCAGAGACTTCGGCTCGATGACAACGCCCTCTTCCTTATCGGTCAGGTCGTTGAAAAGATTCACCATATAGGGACTGTTGGCCAGCGAGGAATTCTGCAGACACAGCTCCTCCAGCATGGCGGTAGAGCCCGAGACGATGATGGAGGACTGCTTTGCCAACGCGCCGTTTTCATACACGCGGCGGCTTGCCAGCACCATGGCAGACATAGGGCCCCACTGCTGGGCATCATCGGTGACAAAGTCATCCCCTGCATCGGCAGGACGGACACCGGCGCTCTCGGCAAAGGTCAGCAGTGTTTCGGTATACTGCCCGTCACGACTTTCAAACAGCACCTCCAGCGGACGGGCCGCAGGCAGCAGCATGGGAGCCGTGGCGTCAATAAGCATCTCCTCATAGGTCTGGGAGGCATGGTCTGCCACAGGGAAATAGGGCTGATACTGGTAAGTGCGGTCAGCCTTCGTCTCAAAGACCGTACCGCTGCCCACCGTCACGCCCCACTCTGCCAGCAGCGTCTCCACATTGGGGAGGCTCGTCTGGGAAACGGAGGCGGTATACAGCAGCGTGCGGCCATACTCGCCGCCGTTGTAGAGATACTGTTCCAAGGCACGGACGTCGTCCTCGGAGAGATCCGTCTGCGGTGCAAGGAGCAGCAGCGCGTCGTAGTCGGCAAGGTCATCCGTTGCCACCACCACAGAATTGAGAACGTAGTTGTTGTTCACCAGCAGGGCCGTAAAGTTGCTCATGGCCTGCTCGCCGTGACCGGTGATGACGCCCACACGGACATCTTCTTCACTCAGCACGTTCAAAATCGCACCGGTAATAGCCTCCTCGGCACGGGAGGACTCCACTGCCAAAGAGCCGGTGGCGGTATAGGTATAGTTAAACATGGAGGTGAGGCCGATCTGCTTCACCCGATCGTTAGCTGACACGATCACATCTCCCTCTGCCAGCGTCAGATCGGGATGACCGGCTGCATAGCTGGGATCGGAGGCGTAGTCGATATACCGCAGCGTCACACGGGGGGAATACTGGGGATAGCGGTCAAGGATGTACTTGGCCTGCACCAGATAGGGATCGCCGCCGAAAGACTGCTCCGTAGACAGCACATCAATGGTCACATCCTCCGTGAGGCTGTCCAGCACCGTCTTTGTCTCCTCGCCGATCTCATAGGCGGCGTTTGCCGTCAGATCAATCGCAAGAGGATAGCGGTTGGACAAGATCAGCGCCACGGTGTTCACCAAAAACATGGCTACGATCAAGAGGACAATGATGACGGCGAACAGCGCGCTCATCTTCTTTCCGTTTACATTCTTCATCGTATCCACCTCCTCAGCTCCAGCGGCGCTTTTCCAGCACCGCCGCAGTCAAAAGGATAAACAGCGCCCCAATGCTCACAAAGAACAGCACATTGGAAAAGTCGATAATGCCGATGGTAAAGCCGTTGTAGCGTCCGTTGAAAGACATATAGGAGAAGATCTGGCGCACCACTTTACCCGACACCACGTTGATCATGGCATCCATCAGCACCAGCAGCAAGCTGACGGCAAAGCCCGACACAGCGGCGATGACCTGACTCTCCGTAATGGAGGAGAGGAACATACACACGGCGATCAAGGAAGCGCCCAGCAGCACCAAGCCGATAATATTACCGATGATGACGGGCCAATCGGGCTCACCGTAGAAAGACAGCACCACCGCCATCAGCAAGGAGGCGGAGATCGCCACCAGATACACGCAAAAGGCGGAGAAATACTTGCCCAGCACGATGCCGATGCGGGATACAGGCGCAGTCAGAAGAAGCTGCTCCGTGCGGGAGCGCTTGTCCTCGCTCATAAGACGCATGGTCAGAATGGGCACGAGAAACAGCACCACGGAGAACAGCTGGTCAAACAACATGGACATATCCGTCGTGTTGCTATAGAGGTTATAGGTAAAGAAATAATAGGCGGTGAAGAAGTACATGACCGCAATGAACACATAGCCCAGCGGAGACTGGAAATAGGCCCGCACTTCACGCTTGAACACAGCCGTCATTGTGCCTCTCCCTCCTTCTGCTCATTATGGGTATCGCCCACCAGATTGAGGAACACATCCTCAAGGGAAAGCTCATTGTTATACGTACACAATAGCGGCAGATCCGCCTTGGCGAGGGAGCGGAACACGTCGGCACGGATATCGGTGTCGGGTGCGCCGTCGATGCGGTAATCGTAAGCACCGGGCTCTTTCTCCGTCAGCTGCGTCACCTTCTCCACGCCGGGGGTGGCCTTCAGCGCTGCCAATACCGCCTCGGGCTCGCCCGCCACACGCACCACCACACGGTGGGTGGCCAAGATCATGCGGGAGAGACTCTCGGGGGTATCATCGGCGATAACATGGCCGCCGTGGATCACGATGACGCGGTCACAGATGGCTTGGATCTCGCTCAGAATATGGGAAGAGACGATAACGGTGCTGGACTTGCCCGCACTGCGGATCAGATCGCGGATCTCAATGATCTGAGAGGGGTCGAGACCCACCGTGGGCTCATCGAGGATCAGCACCTTGGGGCTGCCCACCAGCGCCTGAGCAAAGCCCACACGCTGCTTGTAGCCCTTGGAGAGGTTGCGGATCATTCTCCCCCGCACGTGACTTAAGCCCACGCGCTCGCAAATTGCGTCGAGGTGGGCTGCACGTTCTTTTTTATCTTTTGTCACCTTCTTGAGATCGCAGCAAAACTGCAGATACTCCTCCACCCGCATCTCCGGATAGAAGGCAAACAGCTCCGGCAGATAGCCGATGTTGGCCTTGGCGGCATGGGCATCGGCCAGAATATCGTGACCGTCGATCTCCACGCGGCCGGAAGTGGCGCTGAGATAGCCGGTGAGGATGTTCATGGTAGTGGATTTGCCCGCGCCGTTGAGGCCCAGCAAACCGACGATCTCACCTTCACGGATAGAAAAGCTGATGTCCGACAGGACCTTCTTCTCTCCGTAATATTTCACAAGATGTTCAACTTTGACCAACAGGGTCAACCTCCTTTTTCCGCGCCGAGGACTTCAGCGCAAACACGCGAAAACCATCAAAACCTTTTTGTTTTGAATCTACACCAGTATGCATCATTCCGGCGTAATATGCAAGTAAATTCTCTGTTTTCGCGTAGTTCGCGCCCCATCTTTACCCTGCGCTCACAGCCAGCAGTTTGCCGCTGCCCTGCAGGGATACCGTCTCGTCGGCGCAGAGAAACGCGCCCATACCGGCACGCAGCACCTCTCCCGCCACCGTCACTTCGCCTTCTGCGCACAGCAGGTGGCAAAAGCTATTATGAGGCGCAGAGAATTCCGCCGCGCCCGCCACCGCCACCTCACGCAGGGTGAAATAGGGGCACGACACGATGGTGCCGTCCGCTTCATTCCCCTTTGGCGGCGTGGTGTCCACCAAGTTGCGGTTCGTCACTGCCAGCGCATCTTCAATATGCAGCTGGCGGGGCTTTCCGTCGGCACCCAAGCGCCCGTAGTCATACACGCGGTAGGTGAGATTGGAACTCTGCTGCACCTCATAGATCAGGCAGCCCGCGCCGATGGCGTGGAGCGTGCCGGCGGGGATATAATAGCTCTCCCCCTTGTGGACGGGGACTTTTTTCAAGATCTCCTCCACCGTGTTGTGGGCGATACGCTCCGCCAGCTCCTCACGGGAAACGGGTCTACTCAAGCCAAGGTAGAGATAGGCGTCGGGTGCGGCATCCAACACGTGCCACAGCTCCGTCTTGCCCCGCTGCCCCACACGGGCCGCGTAGGCGTCATCGGGATGCACCTGTACCGACAGGGGCTTGCGGGCATCGATGAGCTTCACCAGCAGGGGCAGATCCCCCTCGCCGCTGACGCTTCCACCGCCTGCGGCAGGGTGCGCCTTGAGATAGTCGCGCAGACAACCTTCTCCGCCCGCGATCTTTGTCAGCCCATCGGGATGGGTGGACAGTTCCCAGCTCTCCGCCACGATGTACAGCTCTTCGCCCTTACCGTAGCGTTCTTTCAGCAATGTACCGCCCCAAAGATAGTCTTTACAGGCAGGTGTCAGTAACAACATGGTGTATCCTCCGACTTGTGCGGCGCCGTGCGCCGCCGATCAGTGTGCGCTTCGCTCCGCGTCGCGCCAGTTGGTCTTATAGCAGCCCATCAGATCCGTAAACCGCTTGGTGATCAGGTGGGGGCGGGTAATAGCACTACCCACCACTACGGAGTGCGCACCCAGATACAAACACTTGATTGCATCCTCGGGAGAGTAAATGTGCCCCTCCATAATCATGTACACCTGATCACCAAAATCGCGGCACATACGGGCGAATTCACGCAGGTTCGGCTCTTCGATATGCTTGGTCTGCTCCGTGTAGCCATACAGGGTGGGGCCAACGATATCGGCACCCAGTTCCACAGCCCGCTTTGCCTCGTCATAGGTGGAGACATCGGCAAAGAACATAGCATCGGGGAACGCCTTCATGGCCTGGGGCAGCAGCTCCCAGGCAGGACGGCCTTCAGCGGTGATCTGGTCGGTGCAGTCCAGAGCGATGATCTCAGCGCCTGCTTCATACACCTCGCGGACAGCCTCCATGGTGGGGGTGATGAACACATCGGTGCCCGCCTTCCACTGCTTGTAAAGACCAATGACAGGAAGATCCACCACCGCCTTAATATCGCGAATCTGCTCAGGGGAGTTGGCGCGGATACCCACCGCGCCGCCCCAAACGGCGGCCTCTGCCATTTTTACGTGCATATCGGGGGTAGAGATGGGATCATCGTGCTGCACCTGGCAGGACACGATCAAACCATTCTTGAAGGATTCCAAAATCGCCTTTTTTCTCGGATCAGTCGTTTTCATAACAGGATCTCCCTTCCTCATTTCTTTGACAACCAGTATAGCACTTTTTCTTTCAAAGTCAATCATACTCTTGCAAAAACGCCCATACTTACGCATGGACGTTTTCATTTTCACTCTTCATTTTTCAAGTTTCTTCTCCACGAACACCATATTCCGCGGGACATCTCCCTTGGGTTTGGCGCCGTCGATGTATACTTTTTCGAAGGCGTCCAGCCCCGCGAAGCGGAACAGGCCCACCTTGCTGAGTTTCGTCTGATCGGCAAGGAGATAGCTGTGCTGCGCGTTCTTCATAGCTACATTCTTCAAGCGCACACACTCCATGTCCGTGGCATAGACGATGTTGCTGCCAATATTCAAGCCCATGCAGCCGATAAAGGCGCGGTTAAAGCCGAACTGCTCCAAATTGCTCTCCGTCATAGGGCCGACGATCATCTGATCGTGGGGCACCACTCTGCCGCCGAGGGAGAACACCTCCGCCTTGGAAAGAGAGGTGACCTGCTGCAGCACCACCGTGTTGCAGGTGACGATGCGGATCGGCTTTGCCAGCAGGATGGGCGCCATCGGCGCAATACTGGTACCCATATCCAAAAAGATACACTCGCCGTCCTGCACCGCTTCCGCCGCCGCCCGTGCCACCAGTACCTTCTCATCATGGTTGATGTTGTGCTTGGCGCGAATGGACAGCTCCGCATCAAACCCGCCGTCCATGCCGTCGGGACGCATAGCGCCGCTCTGCACACGGCGGAGTTTTCCCTGAGATTCCAGCTTCTCAAAGTCACGGCGCACCGTGGCCTCCGATACGCCCAATTCCGCGGCAATGCTCTTGTAGTCCACAATGCCCACTTCGTTGAGCCGCTTCAAAATATACACGCTTCTCGCCGATGCGATCATGTTCTTCACCCCTCTTATTGGTGCAGATTACGAAAATCGATACCCGTCTGTCTGCGGATCTCATCCATCAGCGACAGGGTTTGCTCGGTGATCAGATTGAACTCCTCCCACGGACGGGCACCGTCTGTACAGTGGGCAGCAAAGTCCATAAAGGCGCAGATCTCGTGATCCATGCCAAAAAATTCCTCGTCCGGGTCAGAATACAGGGTCTGCCGACGCTTATCGCGGCCCACCAACACGATCTTCTTCGGATTGGTGATGCTGTCGATCAGCAGGGTCCCTTCCTCCCCTTGGATCTCATTGTCTCTGCGGCTGTCAGCCACCTTCGACCAGCTGAGGTCGGCCACCATGTCGCCGTAGCGGCACAGCACACTTCCCTGACTGTCCAAGCCGTTATCCAGCCTGTTAGCAACCGCCGCCATCTCCTCGGGCAGGCCGAACAGCGCCACCAGCGCGTGAGCGCAATACACGCCGATGTCCATCAGTGAGCCATTGCAAAAGGCGGGGTCAAAGGCGTTCTCCACCACGCCCCGCTTATAGGCGTCGTAGCGGGAGGAGTACTGACAATAGGTAAAAGATACGCGGCGCACCTTGCCCACCTTGTCAACCGCCTCTCTTAGCGCCCGAAAGCCCGGGGTGAACACAGAGCGCATCGCCTCCAGCAGCACCACGCCGTTTTCACGGGCCAGTGCCGTAAGGTGTGCGAAGGCTGCTGCGTCGGGGCAGGCGGGCTTTTCCAGCAGCACGTGCTTTCCCGCACGCAGCATCTGCGCTGCCTGCTCATAGTGGAATTTGTTGGGGGAGGCGATGTAAACAGCGTCCACATCCTCCCGAGAGGCCAGCTCCTGCAAACTGTCGGTGCAGGCGATGGCATCTTCTCCCGCGAAGGCACGGGCCGTCTCCATGGTGCGGGAATACACCACGGCAAGGGAGAAGCCCTCCAGCTTCTCCCCTGCTTTGCGGAATTCACGAGAGATAAAATTTGTTCCTATGGTTCCGAAGCGCATAGGCATTACATACGGTCAAGGTAGGCGGCACCGATGGTGCCTGCGGCATTACCCAGCGTCGCCTTCACCACGGGAGGTACGCCGATAATATCATAGGCAAAGGCATATTTCTTCACCTTTTCCCGAACAGGCGCCAGCAGGTACTCGCCCTGAGCCGACAGGCCGCCGCCGATCAAGAATACCTCGGGGCGGAAAATGTTGATAAGGCCGCCGATACCGTTAGCCAGATACTCCTCGTACTGATCCACCACCGCCAGCGCGGCAGGATCGTTTTCATGGGCGCAGTCGAAGATGATGCGGCCGTTGAGAGCGCCGCCGTTTTCCGCAGCGCGGACATGGAGCAGAGAATCGGGATAGTCCTTCATCTTCTCCTCCGCCTGACGGATCAGCGCCGTCACGGAAGCGTAAGCCTCCAGACAGCCGGGGATACCGCAGGTGCACATCTCACCTTGATGGATCACAGGCATATGACCCAGCTCGGCACCCATGCCGTCGCCGCCCACAAACAGCTTGCCATCCAAAATCACGCCGCCGCCAACGCCGGTACCCAGCGTCAGCATCACAACGCTCTGACAATCCTTGGCAGCACCTGCCACCGCCTCGCCGATAATGGCGCAGTTGGCATCGTTGCCGATATACACGGGGACAGGCAGATGCTTCTCCAATTCCTCACGCAGAGGCATATCCCGCCAGTTGGTATTGTTGGAGAACACCAGCCGCCCTGTTTTGGGGTTGATGCAGCTGGGCGTACCAACACCCACGCAGGGGAAGTCGGTCACCTTCAGTCCCGCCATGGCAGCCACTGTCTCCGCAGCTTTTGCCATGTCGGCTACCACCTGCTCAAAGCCCTCACCCGTAGGCTGGGTGTGGCTGAACACCACCTGATTGTTCTCATCAACAACGCCCGCCTTGATGGCAGTGCCGCCAAGGTCGATGCCGATACGATATTGCATAATTCTTCCTCCCCGTTGTTTCCGTGCCGTCTTTACACGCCCATGCGCTTAAGCACGCCGTCGGTAAAGCGCTTGGCGCGCTCGATGTCGCCCTCGTCGAGATGCTCGATGATGAGGGGGATATTGGGATGCTCCACAGCCAGACGCTTCACATACAGCTCATAGTTAAGGATGCCCAGACCTGCGGCAGGCAGCTCCACGCCGCCGCTGCCGCGGAAGGAGTGAGATGCGTCGGCATCGATGTCGGCGTGCTTTTCGCCCGTATCGGTAGCCAGCTTGATGTCCTTGGCGTGGGCGATCTTCATGTAGGGGCTCAGACGGTCGAAGATGTGGTTGATGGTGCCATCCACATCCTTAATGGTGTTCTCATCGAAATAGTTGGTAGGATCGCAGATGAGGCCCAGATTCTTGCTGTTGACATCCTTGAACATCTGCTCCACCTGCTCCACAGAGCCGATGACGTTGTTGACGTAGTTCTCCACGATGAAGGTAGAACCCCACTCGCCGGCGAACTCAGCCAGATCGCGGATGATCTCGATGGTCTCATCATAGACCTTGGGATCGGCGTTCTTCTCATGCCAGACCCAGTCGCTCTCCAGATTGTACGTACCCGTCTCGCTTCCCACGTAGGGGCAGCCCAGATCGCGGGCATAGCGCAGCATCATCTTTAAATAGTCGATATTGCGCTTGCGAATATCGGGATCGGGATGGATGAAATTGGTGTAGCCGGACACGGCGATGACAGGGAGATTGGCGTCACGGAAGGCATCGCGGATCTCGTGGGCCTTCTTCTCCGTCAAGGGCTCATAGGCAGCATCGAAATCCTTGAAGGACACGTCCAGCTGCACGCAGTTAAAGTCGGAGGCCTTGATACGACGGATGACCTCGTCCATCTTATAGGGATAATAACCGGTGAAAATACCAACGCTGATCATAATTGTTCCTCCTTGTTATATCTCATTCCTATACGCTTACATCAATCGGTAGGCAGCAGCATCTCGCTGAGGGCCACGGTGCGCTTCTCAGCGATAGACTTGTAGCAGGCCTCCACGCAGGCAATGGTGTGGACATTGTCGCGGGCAGAGATCTCAGGCTCGGTGCCCTGTTCCACGGCCCGCAGCAGTTGAGCCATCGTGCCTTCAAAGGCATCGGGGAACCACACGGTATCCCACTTGGGCTCGATCCACTGATGGGGATAGCGCTTGGACGTGAAGCGCAGGGTGGAGGGGCAGCGCTCGGGGTACTTGGGCCAGCCGATGGTGCCCTGTGCCATACCCTCGGTGCCCTCTACGCGCCAGCGGATATAGATATCCTTCTCGCAGGGCTCTTCAGGCCATGCCCACACATCGTCCAAAGAGGTGGCCATGATGCCGTTATCGTACTTATAGGTGAACTGGACGATGCCGTCGGTATGCTCAAACTTCGTGCGGGGATCGGTGCGGCACACAGCCGTGATCTCGGCGGGATCGCCGAACATAAAGCGGAAAATATCCACATGGTGGATGCCCATGCCGAAGATCTCCAGCTTGTCATACTCCTTCAGGAAGTCCTGCCAGTGGGGGATGGCGCGCATCTCGATGGTGGCCAGCACGGGCTCGCCCAGCTCCTTGGTATCCAGCAGGTACTTCAACGCGCGCATGGACTGATCGCAGCGCATATTGGAGTTGACGGCGATGGTCTTGCCGTACTCCTCGCCCAAGCGGACGATCTCACGGGCGTTCTCAATGGACATCTCGATAGGCTTCTGGCACAGAATGCCCTTCAGATTGGGGCACTTCACCGCCTCACGGACGATCTCCAGCTGCTGATCGGGAGGATAGGCGATGTCCAGGATCTCCAAAGAGTCATCCTGCAGCATCTCCTGCCACGTGTCGTAGACCTTGCCGATCTCGTGGCGCTCCGCCACCGCCTTGGCGTTGGCAGGGGTGCGGGAGGCGATGGCGACAGGGTTAAAACCTGCATTCTTATAGGACACCAGATGGCAGTCGGCCATAATAAAGCCGGAGCCGATGCAGCCGATGCGCCAATCCTTGCGCTGAGGCAGAGGATACTTGGTGGCGGCGATCATTTTTTCCTTCATAGCTTCCATATGCATACCCTCCTGTGTCGTATTTACTTGCCCTGTGCAGCCAGCACAGCGGGGAACTCCATATCGTCCGTTACCTCGGGCAGCACCAGCGTACCGGCAGCTTCACGCTCACGGGCTGCTGCCATCATGGACTCGGTGCGGGTGCAGCCAAAGCGGGTGCCGCCCACAGCCTTCACCATCAGGGCATCGTCCAGCGCGCGGACACCGCCGGCGGCCTTCACCTGCATATGGGCAGGGGTATTGGCACGCATCAGCTTCAGATCGTGAATGGTAGCGCCGCCGGGGGCATAGCCGGTAGCGGTCTTGGTAAAGTCAGCGCCCACGCGGGTGCAGATCTCGCAGGCCTTCAGCTTCTGCTCATCGGTGAGGTAGGCGTTCTCAAAGATCACCTTCACCACAACGCCCTTTTCATGGGCAGCATCCACAACAGCCTTCAGATCCTTCTCTACATACTCGTAATCGCCGGAGAGGAGGCGGCCGATGTTCAGCACCACGTCCACTTCCACGCAGCCCTGCTCGATGGCCTTCTTGGTCTCAAAAACCTTGACCTCCGTCAGGTTGGAGCCGTGGGGGAAACCGATGACGGTGGTGATCAGCACGTCGCTACCCTTGAGGATCTCGGAGGCAAACTCCACATCGCAGGGACGAAGGCAAACAGAGATGCACTTATACTCCTTGGCGATCTCGCAGCCGCGCTTGATCTCCTCCAAAGTAAAGGTGGGATTCAGCAGGGAATGATCGATCATATCGGCAATATCCTGCGCCTTGATTTTGTTCATAGTTATCCATTCCTTTCTCATCAAATCGGTTACTGCTTTTTTCTTGCCCCACTCCCCGAAAACACGGGAGAATCGGGCGGTTTTACCGTGAAAAAAGTATAGCACCGTTTTCATTTATTTTCAATACTTTTTATTTCCTTTCAATGTTTGCCAACTCCCGTGGATTCCTCTTGCATTTTTTTACAGCTTACGATATACTGATTGTATCTATATATTGCGTGGAAACAAAACAACAAGGAGGTCTTTTCGTGAAACGATTCAGAGCCTGTGTTATTGGTGTCGGATTTATCGGCGCCGCCCATATTGAGGCCCTTCGCCGCTTGGGGAATGTAGATGTTGTGGCTGTTGCCAACACATCTGATGCCGAGGGAAAAGCCGCGGCAAACTGTGTGCCCAAGGGCTATGCCGACTACAGGGAGATGCTGGACATCGAAAAGCCCGATGTTGTCCACATCTGCACTCCCAACAACTCCCATTATGAGATGGCGATGTACGCCATGGAGCGGGGCATCGCCGTGGTGTGCGAGAAGCCTCTGACCACGACCATGGAGCAGGCCAAGGAGCTGTGCCGCTACGCCAAGGAGCACAACATCGTCAACGCCGTCAACTTCAACTGCCGCTGGTATCCCCAGGTGATGCAGTGCCGCTCCATGGTGGAGAGCGGCGAGGTGGGCAAGGTCTACACCGTCCACGGCAGCTACCTGCAGGACTGGATGTATCTCGACACCGACTTCAGCTGGCGTCTTGACCCCGTCCTCAGCGGTGAGAGCCGCGCCTTCGGTGACATCGGCTCCCACTGGATCGACATGGTGGAGTCCGTCACGGGACTGAAGGCGGTGGAGGTGTTTGCCGACTTCGGTATCTTCCACAAAACCCGCAAAAAGCCCCTCAAGGCCGTGGCTACCTACTCCGGTATGGCCCTGCGCCCCGAGGATTACGAGGAAGTCCCCGTGGAGACGGAGGATTACTGTGCCGTCCTCTTCCACTTCGATAACGGCGCTTTCGGCACCTGCGTCATCAATCAGGTCTTTGCCGGACGCAAGAATCAGATGGTCATGAACATCAGCGGCAGCAAGTGTGCCCTGCGCTGGGACAGCGAGGACAGCAACCAGCTGTGGGTAGGCCGCCGCGATACGTACAATCAGACCGTGGTGAAAGATCCCTCCATCATGGATCCTCTGGCTGCCGCTGCCAACAGCTATCCCGGCGGTCACGTGGAGGGCTTTCCCGACACCTTCAAGCAGAACTTCAAGGCCATCTATGCCGCCATCGAGAAGGGCGACACCTCCCCCGGCCTGTTCGCCACCTTCGAGGCAGGCCTGCGTGAGATGGAGCTGTGCAACGCCATCTGCCTCAGCGCCAAGGAAGGCCGCTGGGTCAAGGTAGGGGAGTAAGGACTATGTTTAAAATTGCTACCTTAGCCGACTGGTTTGGCGTCGGCCTCATCGAGGGCATCCGCACCTCTCAGCTGTGCGGTGCCGAGGGCGTACAGGTCTACGCCGCTGATGAATTTGATCCCCGCACCGTTTCCCGCGACATGATCGCCGCCGTCCCCAACACCGCCCGGGGCTGCGGACAGGCCATCACCGCCCTGTGCGGCGAGCTGGGGGGCTACGGTTTTGAAAAAGCCGAGGACAACGCGGACAAGCTCAGCTATCTGAAAAAGGTCATCGACCTTGCCGACATGGTGGACTGCCGCATCGTCACCACTCATATCGGCGTCGTCCCCAGTGATAAAAACGATCCCCGCTACCAAATCATGCTGGACGCCATGGGCGAGGCGGGAGAATACGCCCGCAAGATGGGCTCTTATGTGGCAGTGGAGACGGGCCCCGAGGCCATCGCCACCCTCCGCGGCTTTTTGGAGCAGTGCGGCGGCGGCGTGGGCATCAACTACGATCCCGCCAATCTGGTGATGGTAGGTGCCGATGACGAGGTCAGCGCTGTGAAAACCGCCGGCGATCTCATCGTCCACACCCACGCCAAGGACGGTCTTTCTCTGAAGAAGATCGCTCCTGCCGATTTTTACCACAACTTCGCCGAGGGCGGCCTTGAGTGGTCTGCCACCAGCGGCGTATGCCTTGAGACCCCGCTGGGCGAGGGCGGTGTCCGCTGGATCCCCTATCTCAACGCACTCAAAGACATTGGCTACAAGGGCTATCTCACCATTGAGCGCGAGGTCAAAAACGGCGCCGACGACATTCGCATGGCTGTCGGCTTCCTGCAGGATACACTGAAAAAACTATAATTATAGGAGGAACTTCACCATGATGAAACTCGGTCTTCACTCTGCCATTCTCCCCGATGACACTTTTGAGCAGGTCATCGACTACTGTGCCAAGGTGGGCTTTAAGTGCGCAGAGATCTGCTGCTGGCCTGTGGGTAAGGCAGTGCGCCGCTACGCCGGTGTCACCCATATCGACCTGAACACCTGCGACAACGATAAGCTCCTGTATTACAAGAAGTACGCCGAGGATAAGGGCGTGGCCATCGCCTCTCTTGGCTATTATCCCAACGCCATGGACGCCGATCAGGAGGCCGCCGACGTGGCTATCGCCCACATCTATCGCCTCATTGACGCCGCCGCTTTCATGGATGTGAACGTGGTCACCACCTTCATCGGCAAGGACAAGAACAAGACCGTGGAGGAGAATCTGGACAAGTTCGAAGTGGTGTGGGGCCCCATCGTGGCCTATGCCGAGTCCAAGGGCGTCCGCATCGCCATCGAGAACTGCCCCATGCTCTACACCGCCAACGAGTGGCCCGGCGGCAATAACCTTGCCTGCACCCCCGCCATCTGGCGCGAGATGTTCCGCCGTATCCCCTCCCCCGCACTGGGTCTTGCCTACGATCCCTCCCACCCCTATCTCATCGGTGCCAGCTATACCAAGCCCCTGTATGAGTTCAAGGATCGCATCTATCACGTCCACTTCAAGGACATCAAGATCTATCAGGACAAGCTGGATGATTACGGCTACTTCTCCTATCCCTCCCTGTGGCACTCCCCCAAGCTGCCCGGCATGGGCGGCGTGGACTTCGGTGCTTTCGTCTCCGCCCTCAACGACATTCGCTATGACGGCAACGCCGTTATCGAGGTGGAGGACAAGGCCTTTGAGAACTGCGCCGACGATGTCCGTGCCGGTATCGAGCAGAGCTACCGCTTCATGAAGCAGTATATGTAACCACAATACACAACGAGGAGGACCCCCTATGAGCAAGACGAAAGTTGCCGTTCTCGGTTGCGGCTTTATCTCCGAGATCCACGTCACCTCCTATCAGCGCTTCGTCCCCGACGCTGAGGTCGTGGCTGTTTACTCCCACAATCTCGACAAGGCGAAGGCCTATGCCGAGAAGATGGGCGTTCCCGCTTATTATGACGATGTCGACAAGCTCCTCGCCGAGTGCGAGTGTGACATCGTGGACATCTGCCTGCCCAACTTCCTCCATCACGGTGTCTGCGTGAAAGCCGCCAAGGCCGGCAAGCACGTGATCGTGGAGAAGCCCCTGTGCTTGTCCATTCAGGAGGCCGACGAGATGATCGCCGCCTGCAAGGAGAACGGCAAGCTGCTGATGTACGCTGAGGAGCTGTGCTTCGCCCCCAAGTATGAGCGCGTCCGCGCCATCGTGGAGAGCGGCGCTGTGGGCGACCTCTATATGCTCAAGCAGGCTGAGAAGCACTCCGGCCCTCACAGCCGCTGGTTCTACGAGTCCGACAAGTCCGGCGGCGGCGTGATGATGGACATGGGCTGCCACGCCATCGCATGGTTCATGTGGATGCTCAAGGGCGCTACCCCCAAGTCCGTATACGGCAACTTCATGAAGGTTTATCACGATACCGACGCCGAGGATCACTCCGTCACCCAGGTGGAGTTCGACTACAAGGGCAAGACGGTGCTGGGCATCGGCGAGGACAGCTGGGTCAAGCACGGCGGTATGCAGGACTGCATCGAGATCTACGGTGAGAAGGGCGTTTGCTACTCCGACCTGTTCCAGGGCAACTCCTCTCAGATGTACAGCCTCGAGGGCTACGACTACGCCAGTGAGAAGGCCGGCGCTACTACCGGTTGGACCTTCCCCATCTTCGAGGAGGCCTTCAATCAGGGCTATCCTCAGGAGCTGGCCCACTTTGTGGACTGCGTCCGCAACGGCAAAAAGCCCGTGTCCGACGGCGAGTTCGGCAAAGCCGTCATGGAGATCATCCATGCCGCTTACGTCTCTGCCAAGGAGGGCCGCAAGGTCGCCCTGCCCTATGTTTCCACCGCCGCAAAGCCTGTGGATAACTGGAGATAAGTATGATGCAGCGTTTTCCCCACGATGCCGCTTTGGGCGCCTATGTAGCGGATCGTTTGGCTGAAATTTTGAAGGAAAAGCCCGATGCCACCTTCTGCATCGCCGCAGGCACCTCCTCTTTCCCCGTCTTTGACGCGCTGAAAGAGCGTGTGAAACGTGGCGAACTCTCCTTTTCCAAGGCCAGTTTCTTCGCCATGGACGAGTGGTGCGGCCTGCCCCAGGACGCAGACGGTGCTATGGCCGATTTCCTTCACCGCCATTTCCTCGATGAGATGGACTTCGGCGACATCTTCCTCTTTGACGGCATGGCCGATCCCGAGGCGGAATGTGTGCGGGCGGAGGACTATCTCGCCCGTCACGGCGGCTTGGATGCCGTGGTGTTCGGCATCGGGGTCAACGGCCATGTGGCGCTGAACGAGCCCGGCGTTGATCCTTCTCTCCGCACCCATGTGGCGCAGGTAGATCCCGTCACCGCTACGGTTGCCCAGAAGTATTTTCAGGATGCTGCCCCCGCCCTCACCAAGGGCGTCACCATGGGCATCGCCAATGCCACCGAGGCCAAGGCCGTGTTTTTGATTGCCAACACCGCTACCAAAGCTACGGCAGTGGAGGCCATCAACGCCCTCGCCTCCATCGGCTGCCCCAGCAGCGAAGTCCCCGCCTCTTTCGTGGCAGCCATGCCTCAGGCAAAGTTTCTCGTGACCGAGGCGGTCTACGCCTAAAGTCTCCCTTTCAGCATGAAAGAACGCCATCTTCCGATGGCGTTCTTTTTATTCCCTTTTTCCTTTTTTGCGGTATACTATAAAGAGAAATCTTTTTCAAATCAACAAAATCGCCATTCTCTGTTGTTCCGCTGCACCCCTTTTTCCTTTATGATGCCAATGTAACATGAAAAAGGAGGTTCACAACATGAACACAGATAAAATCTACGCAGAATCCATCGCCAAGGACTACGCTCCCAAGGATAACTCCAAAATTGTCGCTCTGAAGAAGCTGGATGCCAAGGCAAAGCTCCCCGCCACCATTTTCACCTACACCTTCGGCATCATTTCCTCTTTGGTGGCAGGTCTCGGCATGTGCCTCGCCATGCAAGTCATCGGCGGCGGCGTGGTGATGATGGTGGTGGGCATTATAATCGGCCTTATCGGCTTTATTGGCTGGGGCATCAACTATCCCATCTACAAGCGTATGCTGGAGAAGGGCAAGGCAAAGTACGCCTACGAGATCGTGGAACTGGCGCGTCAGATCAGCGAAGAGAACTAACATAAGAGAGGAGGAGCAAGGTGACAAAAGCAGAAAGCAAGTATTTCAACACCTCGGTGAAGATGAGCGATGCTCTTTTAGACCTGCTGAAAACAAAGCCCTTTGCCTATATCACCATCAGCGAGATCTGCAAAAAAGCGGGTGTCAACCGCTCCACCTTCTACCTCCACTATGAAAACACCGCCGATCTTCTCGCAGAGACGGGGCAGCGGCTATTGGACGATTTCCGCTCCTATTTTATGGTGGACACCGTGTCCATTACCGCTCATTTCGCCGACTGCGAGGAAAAGGAGCTGAACTTCATTACCGAGGAGTATCTCCACCCCTACCTCTCCTATATCCGCGACAATCGCCATGTGTTTGCCACCATCTTGAAGCACGCCAACTCCTTCCACTTTGACGCGGTGTTTCAGCGGCTGTTTCAGCACGTTTTTGACCCTATTCTCCACCGCTTCGGCTACCCTGCGGAGGAGCGGAAATATGTGATGATGTTCTATCTCAGCGGCATCAACGCCCTTGTGCTGGAGTGGCTGAAGGACGGCTGCCGTAAAAGCATTGAAGAGGTGTCCCACATTATCCGCGAGTGCATCTTCGGACGCAACGATCTTTTGTTATCGCCAACGGAATACGACCTGTAAGCCAAGCCCCGAAAACCTTCCTTTCGGGGCTTGCACTATGTCTTTCCTCATGCTATGCTACTACCATAGAAACACAAGGAGGGTCGCAGCATGGAGCAACAGAAATTTCTCGAAACATTAGCCATCACGGCGCGGCTGAAGGACACCACACGCCACTGCTACACTGCCAAAGGCCGCCACGAGAGCGTGGGTGAACACACCACCCAAATGGCGCTGATGGCCTACTTCCTGCGGGACGAGTTCCCCGAAGTAGACATGGACAAGGTCATCCGTATGTGCCTCATCCACGACTTGGGCGAGTGCTTCACGGGCGATATCCCCACCTTTATGAAAACTTCTGCCGATGAGGGTAAGGAGGACGACCTTTTAGGCCGCTGGGTAAATGCCCTCCCCGAACCCTACCGCAGCGAAATGACGGCACTCTACGCCGAGATGGCGGCACGGGAGACCATTGAGGCCAAGCTCTACAAAGCACTGGACGGCCTCGAGGCGGTGATTCAGCACAACGACTCCGCTCTCGACACATGGCTGCCGCTGGAGTATGAGCTGAACCTCACCTACGCCGCCGACCGCGTCACCTTCTCCCCCTATCTCACAGCACTGCGCGCCGAGATTCGCCGCATCACTGAGGAAAAAATCGCCAAGGAAAGCAAGGAGGCACAGTAAAATGAAAGATCTATCCCACAAGCTCCGCGTGGCACTGGTACAGGCCACCCCCGTCATGTTCAACAAGGACGCCACCATTGATAAGGTCTGCGATCAGATCCGCGAGGCGGGCAAGAACGGTGCTGAACTGATCGTGTTCCCCGAGTCCCTCATCCCTTGCTATCCCTACGGTCTCACCTACGGTTTCACCGTGGGCAGCCGCACCGAGAGCTGCCGCGACGACTGGAAGATCTACTATGATAACGCCGTCCTCTGCCCCAGCGCCGACACCGACCGCATCGGCGCTGCCGCCCGTGAGGCGGGTGCTTATGTCTCCATCGGCTACACTGAGCGGGGCGCAAATAACGGCACGCTCTACTGCTCCAACATGATTTTCGGGCCCGACGGAAAACTTTTGTGCAACCACCGCAAATTAAAGCCCACGGGTGCCGAGCGCATTGTGTGGGGCGATGCCGACCGCGACTATTTCCCCACGGTGGACTCCCCTTGGGGCACTATGGGTGCGCTGATCTGCTGGGAGAACTATATGCCCCTCGCCCGCGTGGCACTGTATCAAAAGGGCGTTTCCCTCTACCTCTGCCCCAACACCAACAATAATCCCGAGTGGCACGACACCATCAAGCACATCGCCATTGAGGGCAAGTGCTTCGTGTTCCATGTGAACCAGTACTTCACAAAGGACATGTACCCCACTGACTACCACGGCCCTGCCGCCGATGAAATCGCCCGCCTGCCCCAAGCACCCTGCAACGGCGGCAGCGCCATCATCGACCCCTACGGTCACTATGTCACCGAGCCTGTGTGGGACTGCGAGACCATCATTTACGCCGACATCGACCCCGATGAGGCCGCCCGCGCCCGCATGGAGTTTGACCCCTGCGGCCACTACTCCCGCCCCGATGTGACGGAGCTCATCATTCACGAAAAGTAATCTTATATAACATAAAAGTCGGACGAGCGGTGGCTCGTCCGACTTTTTGCACCTCTCCCCCTACTCCGCCATAGTATGAGCATAGTGAAAAGCAAAGGGGCGTTCATTATGTTTCTCATCGTACTGCTGACGGCTCTCACCGTGGGCGGCTCTACCATGGCAGGGGCGGCGGCAGGGTATCTCTTCCGCGGCGCAGCGCGGCGATTGGGAGAGGGCCTGCTCCTCTCCTTCGCCGCAGGGATGATGCTCAGCGCCGCCGTGGCAGGGCTTATCATCCCCGCATTAGAAGGCGGCGGGGCGTGGCGTTTGCCGCTGGTACTCTCGGGCATCCTCTGCGGCGGCGCGTTTTTACTGCTGCTCTCCCGCTGCACCGCCAAGCTCATGACACCACACGAAATGCGGGGTGCGCTTCTCTTCCTCGCCGCCATCGCCATTCATAACTTTCCCGAGGGCATTGCCGCAGGAGTGGGCTTTGGCAGCGGCAGCATCCCCCAAGCTCTCGCCATCGCCGCAGGAATCGCCGCCCAGAATGTCCCCGAGGGCATGGTGCTCATTGCACCCCTCCTGCGCTCGGGGTTGCCGCCGCAGCGAGCGTTGCTCCTATCTATGGCGACGGGCATCCCCGAGATCATCGGCACGTTTTTAGGCTTCGGGGCTGTGAGCCTCTCCACCGCCGCGCTGCCCTTCGTCCTCTCCTTCGCAGGGGGTACTATGCTCTATGTCATCTGTCAGGATATGATTCCCGAGGCGCAGAGCCACCGCCGTGGCACGGCAGCGCTGCTTTTAGGCTTCTGCTTCATGCTGGCAATTGATGTGCTGGTGGGGTGAGTCTTGGTGAATTTTGTCCCTTTTCCGCTAAAAGGAACAGGAAAAGGCAGGAGAAGTTTGTGTACCATCCCCATAGCATTTTCCCCTGCCCTGCCGTATAATAGTACTATCACAAGAAAGGAGAAGCCAAAGATGATGGTGCGCAACGCTATGATGAAGTGTCAGTCCATGTGCTGCATGGGCATGGTTTGTTGCGCTTGTTTCGACCGTCACACGGCTTCTCACACCGCATAAACGCGGTAAGAAAACCACCTATTGTTTTCAAGAGAGGACGTGTGCATCTGCACGCCCTCTCTTTTTTATTTTATCTGAAAGGAAGTCACACCTATGGAGATCTATCATTCCATCGACGCCCTCGTAGGCAACACACCGCTGCTGCAGTTGGAGCGCTATGGCGCATACCGCAAGCTCAACGCCACCATTCTCGCCAAGCTGGAGTGTTGTAACATCGCAGGCAGCGCAAAAGACCGTGTGGCTTTGGAAATGCTGCAGCAGGCGGAGGAGAGCGGCGCACTGCAGCAAGGCGGCACTATCATCGAGCCCACCTCCGGCAATACGGGCATCGGCCTCGCCGCCATGGCCGTCTCCCGCGGCTACCGCGTGATTCTCACCATGCCCGCAAGCATGAGCGAAGAGCGCAAGACGCTGCTGCGTGCCTACGGCGCGGAACTGGTGCTGACGGACGCCGAGGGAGGCATGAGCGCCGCCATCGAAAAGGCCGAGGAGCTGCACCGCTCCATCCCCAACAGCTTTATTGCAGGCCAGTTTGAAAATCCCGCCAACCCCGCTGCCCACTATAAGACCACGGGCCCCGAGATCTGGCGCGACAGCGACGGCTTGGTGGATATCTTCGTAGCAGGCGTAGGCACAGGCGGCACCATCAGCGGCGTGGCACGCTATCTCAAGGAGAAGAACCCCAACGTCCGCATCGTGGCTGTTGAGCCCGCTGCCTCCCCCCTTCTCTCCGGCGGTAAGGCAGGCCCCCACGGTCTGCAGGGCATCGGCGCCAACTTCGTGCCCAAGAACTACGATGCCTCTTTGGTGGATGAGATCATCCCCATCACCGAGACGGAGGCCTATAACGCCGCACGTCTCCTTGCCCGCACCGAGGGCGTGCTGACGGGCATCACCTCCGGTGCTGCTCTTCGCGCCGCCGATATGCTGGCACAGCGCCCCGAAAATCACGGAAAAACCATTGTCGCGCTCCTGCCGGACGACGGCGGACGCTATTTGTCCACAGATTTGTGGAAGGAGGACTAAGTAAATGTACGCTGATCATATTTGCAAAGCCGCCCGCGCCATGGCAGAGAACATGGCCGAGGCCTCTCTCCCCATGTACGGCAGCCGCCTGCGCCTGCCCGACCGTAAGGCCATCATCGCCCTTCTCAAGGAGATGCGCCAGCTGATGTTCCCCGCCTACTTTGGCGACAGCGCCTTGATGACCCTGGAGGCCAAAGACTACGCCGCTCTTCTTCTTGAGCGCATTGAGACCAATCTCACCAAGCACCTCTCTCTGGCTCTCCCCGGTGCTGAGACCCATCGCGCCAACGAGATCGCCCGCCGCGTGGTGGAGCAGCTGCCCCAGGTACAGCGTCAGCTCCTCACCGACATTGACGCCATCTTTGACGGCGACCCCGCCGCACAGAACCGGGAGGAAGTGGCCTTCGCCTATCCCGGCCTCTTCGCCATCTTCGCCTATCGCGTGGCACACCTTCTCTACCTTGAGGCTGTCCCCATGATCCCCCGCATGATGACGGAGTACGCCCACAGCCGCACCGGTATCGACATCCACCCCGGCGCAGAGATCGGCAGCTACTTCTTCATCGACCACGGCACCGGCATTGTCATCGGCGAGACCACCAACATCGGTGAGCACGTGAAGATCTATCAGGGCGTCACCTTAGGCGCACTGAGCCCCCGTGGCGGTCGTATCAATGCCCACGGCAAGCGCCACCCCACTGTCAACGACGGCGCGACCGTCTACTCCGGCGCTTCCATCTTCGGCGGCGAGACCGTCATCGGCGAGCGTGCCGTAGTGGGCTCCAACGCCTTCCTCACCTCCTCTGTGGAGGCCGACACCCGCGTGGTGATCCAGCCCCCCGAGATTAAGGTGCGCAGCAAGTAAGTATTCACATTTCAACGAAAGAGAGGAACACTCCAATGGAACACAAACCTACCCCTAAGGCCGTAGCCTTGATCCCCATTATGGTCTTTTTGATCCTGTATCTCGGCCTCGGCCTTATTTTCGAGTATGCACTCCGCATCCCCATGGGCTTTTACAATATCCCCATCGTGGTGGCATTTCTCGTTGCCGTACTGGTGGCCTGCCTGCAGAACCGCGCCGTCAGCTTTAACGATAAGCTGGTGCTGATGGCAAAGGGCGTGGGCGACCCCAACATCATGACCATGATCCTTATTTTCATGGCCGCCGGTATCTTTGTAGGCGTCACCGGTCGCTCCAGTGCTGAGGCTGCCGCCTACTTCCTGCTGAACATTGCTCCCGCCAAGCTGGCTGTGGCCGTGCTGTTCGTAGTGGCCTGCTTCATCTCTATGGCTATGGGTACTTCCGTGGGCACCATCACCCTCATTGCGCCCATCGCTGTTGCCGTGGCTGCCGATTCCGGCTTCTCCCTGCCCCTGTGCGTTGCCTCCGTGGTGGGCGGCGCCATGTTCGGCGACAACCTCTCCTTCATTTCCGATACTACCATCGCCGCCTGCTCTACCCAAGGCTGCGAGATGAAAGATAAGTTCCGCGCCAACTTCAAGATCGCCCTCCCCGCCGCTCTGGCTGCACTGGTCATCATCCTGCTGATCTCCATCGGCACTGATGTTAACGCCGTGCCCAACGGCGACCACAATCTGGTGCTGCTGATCCCCTATGTGCTGGTGCTCATCGGCGGCATCGTGGGTCTGAATGTGTTCGTGGTGCTGCTCATTGGCATCGTCTCCGGCGCGCTCATTACCCTCCTCACCGGTCAGGTCACCGCCATCGAGCTGCTGGGCAACATGGGCAGCGGCGTCAGCGGTATGTTTGAGACCGTCATGGTCACCATCCTTGTCTCCGCTCTGTGCGGCCTCATCCGCGCCTACGGCGGCTTTGAGTCTCTCCTGCAGTTCATTCGCCGCTGCTTCAAGGGCAATCGCGGCGGTCAGCTGGGCGTTGGTCTGCTGGTGGGTGTCATGGACATCGCCACCGCCAACAACACCGTGGCCATCGTTATGGCAGGTCCCATCGCCAAGGAAATCAGCGAGGAATACGGCATCGAGCCTAAGCGCGCCGCCTCCCTGCTGGACACCTTCTCCTGCATCTTCCAGGGCATCATCCCCTACGGCGCACAGATGCTGGTGGCAATCTCCGCCTGCACCACCCTGGGCTACACCATCTCCGCTTTCGAGATCATCCCCATGCTGTTCTATCCCTTCCTGCTGGCAGTGAGCAGCATCCTGTTCATCATCTTCACCAAGAAGAAATAAGCAGCAAAAAATCGCACCCGTGAGGGTGCGATTTTTATTTTCACTTTTCTTCCTCTTCCACCACGAAGGGATGGAAAAACTTCATCAGCGTTTCGGTGGTATCCTCCACATAGCTGTTGAAAGTCACCACGCAGAGATAGTTGCCCCGCTCCAAGCACAGCTGCAAGGAATGCAAGGGCACATCCTCATAGGCGCCGCTGAGGCGAATGGCCTCCACCGTTTCGCCTAAGAAATCCACCTGCTCACGGCTCATGTTCACCTCGGTGATGCCCATTTCCTCGTAGACCTCGCGGACTTCTTTTGCCCCGAGGTCAGCAAAGTCGGCAATGGTCATCTCCTGGGCGGCAAGGTCGATTTTCGTCACCATCACGTTGACGGTCTGCAATCCGTCCTCCGTCATGGCGTACATATCCTGCACCTGTCCGCCGTTATTGAGGTGGGCGGTCAAGCACTCTTCCATGGTCTGCTCCTCTTCAAGGGCAGGCACATCCCCCAGCTGCAGCAGTTCCGCCTCCGTCAGATATGTCCAATCGGCAGGCGTAATGCACTGCAAGCCCAGCAGGGCGTTTTCATAGGTGCGGGCCGACACGCTGCCCCCGGCGTACAGCTCCTCCTTGGGGGCGCAGCCAAACAGCGACACCATCATCAACAGCGCCAATACAAGCGCTGAAATTCTCTTCTTCATAAAAAGGGTCTCCTTTTACCCATTACACCCGCAGGTCACGGCCTGCGGCGCGGATATGGGTGGTCATGGCAGCGCGGGCGGGGCGGCTGTCGCCGCAGCGGATGGCTGCCAGTATCTCCTTGTGCTGGGTCAGAATGTCGCGGCACATCTCCTGCCGCAGATCATCGGACAGGGGCTGCATTTTTTGATGCAGCATTTCACGCTCTACTCCCGCCAGTACATCGGTGACGATCTCCGCCACACGGTTGCCGCTGGCATGGGAGAGGAGCCCGTGGAACTCCACGTCCAGCTCAATGAATTTTTCAAACTCCGCTATCGAGGCGGCCTGCCGCTCCACGCAATCTGCCAGCGCCGCAACATCCTCCTCTTTGGCACGCTTTGCCGCCCATGCGGCGATGGTGCCGTCATTATTCTGTCGATATTCATTCAGTTCCTTCAGCGTCACACCGCCGAGACGAATGATGTCCTGTAACGGCTCTTCCGCTGCCTGCAAAGAGGGCTGACACACCACCGCACCGCTGGTACCCTGCGCCGTGGTAATATAGCCGCCCTGCTCCAAGCGCCGCAGCGCCTCACGGATGGTGGGACGGCTGCGCTGCAGCTCCACCATCAAAGCCCGCTCAGAGGGTAAACGGTCACCGGGCGTCAGCTCGCCGGAGAGAATACGCTCACGGAGAATATCATAGATCTCCTCAGCTGCCCGCTTTCCGGTGGTAGGGGTTTGTCCATTCACTTTTTCGCTCATCCCGGTCACCTCCTTTTCTCTGTTTAGATGCCATTTGGATAGTCCGCTGCGGCAGAGCGCAGAAGCGCTCTGCCGCAGAAGGATCTCTACTTGTTATCGAGCTTACTTAGCAGCCTTAGCAGCCTTGATGGACTCGATCAGCTCGGGCACGACCTTGAACAGATCGCCCACGATGCCGTAGTCTGCCACCTCGAAGATGGGAGCGGACTCGTTCTTGTTCACGGCGATGATGCACTCGGAATCCTGCATACCAGCCTTGTGCTGGATGGCACCGGAGATACCCAGAGCAACATAGACCTTGGGATGCACCGTCTTACCGGTCTGGCCGACCTGATGGTCAGCGCTGATCCAACCGGCGTCAACGCAGGCACGGGAGGAGCCAACGACACCGCCCAGAGCCTCTGCCAGCTCCTCGGCCAGCTTGATGCCGCCCTCGACGTCCTTGGAGATACCACGGCCCACGGACACGATGAAGTCGGCGCCGGTCAGGTCAACCAGCTTCTTGGCGGCCTTCACGGTCTCGGTAACCTCAGTCTGGATGTCGGATGCTGCCAGTGCGAATGCGGGCTTGATGATCTCAACATCCTTCTTGCACTCACGACGCTTCATAACGCCGGGACGCACGGTTGCCATTGCGGGACGGAAACGGGGGCAGATGATGGATGCCATCAGGTGACCGCCGAATGCGGGACGGGTCATCTTCAGGTCGCGGGACACGTCATGATCCTGACCGGCGATCTTCACGGTGCCCAGCTTCTCAATGCGCTCCTCGGGCAGAGTGGAAGCTTCCTTCAGGAAGCCCTTGTAGTTGGGCATGTCGATGTCCAGGTGGGTGCAGTCAGCGCACAGGCCGGTGTGCAGACGAGCTGCGCAGCGGGGGGCCAGGTCACGGCCGATGTTGGAGGCACCAAACAGCAGCACCTCGGGCTTCAGCTCCTCGACGGCCTCCACGATCACCTTGGTGTAACCATCGGTGGTGTAGTCCTTCAGCAGGGGGGACTCGTACACGTACACCTTGTCGGCGCCGTACTCGCCCAGCTCTGCGGCGATACCCTCAACGTTGTCGCCCAGCAGAATACCGCACAGCTCCACACCCAGCTCGTTTGCCAGCTTGCGGCCCTCGGAAATCAGTTCGAAAGTAGTGGGCATCATCACGCCCTGGCGCTGCTCGCAGAACACCCATACGTTCTTGAAGGCGCCGATATCAGCACTATTAAAAGCCATAGTTTTTTCTTTCCCTTCTTTAAGAATCTACAAGCATCATCTAGGCCTTGCCGCGCAGCGGCTTTTTTAATTATAATTTGCCGCGACGCCCAACGGAAGTCCCCTTGGGGGACATGCGCGTGGCAAATTATACTTCTTAGCCGACAAGTGTGCCCGCAGGGCGCGCGCACGTCGGCGGCAAAGCTTCACAAAAATGCTTGCATTTTTGTGAATGTTTCTTTTAGATGATATGCTTGGCAGCCAGCAGCTCAGCCAGCTTGTCGGTGGTCTCCTTGCCAGCGCCCTCCAGCATCATGCCGGCGCCCTTCTGGGGAGGAGTAAAGGAGGTCAGAATGTTGGTGGGAGAACCTGCCAGACCGATGGTGGTCTTGTCGATCAGGGGATGATCCTTCAGGGTCTCATAGGTCATGGTGACCAGAGGCTTATCGAAGCACTCCTCGATGCCCAGCACGGACATGTAACGGGGATCATTCAGCTCCTTGATGCAGGTGATCATGCAGGGGGTCTTCACCTTGACGGTCATGTAGCCATCCTCCAGGATGCGCTTGACGGTCAGGGTGTTGCCATCCTTGGTGATCTCGCCGGCATAGGAGATCTGGGGCAGGTGCAGCTTCTCAGCGATCTGAGGACCGACCTGAGCGGTATCGCCGTCGATAGCCTGACGACCGGCCAGGATGATGTCATCGGCCTCAACACCGTAGGTGTCGATGGCAGCGGCCAGGATCTGGGAGGTAGCGTAGGTATCGGAGCCGCCGAACTCACGAGCGGTCACCAGCACGCCCTCGTCAACGCCCATAGCCATCAGCTCGCGGAGCATGCCCTCTGCGGGAGGGGGACCCATGGTGACAGCGATGACCTTGCAGCCCAGCTGATCCTTCAGCACCAGAGCGGCCTCGGCGGCGTTCAGATCGTCGGGGTTGATGATGGTCTGCATGGAAGCGCGGTCCAGAGTACCATCGGGATTCACGGCCACCTTACCGGAGGTATCGGGGACCTGCTTAACCGTAACAAAAATCTTCATATTCCTTTACCCTCCTTCTTACTTGTTCAGCAGGCTGGCTGCGATGACCATCTGCTGGACCTGAGAAGTACCCTCGTAGATGCTGCAGATACGAGCATCGCGATAGATACGCTCCACCTTGTACTCACGGATGTAGCCGTAACCACCGTGGATCTGTACTGCCTTGTAAGCGCAGCGGTTGGCAGCCTCAGCAGCGAAGTACTTGGCGATAGAGCAGGCAGCGGTAGCGTCCATGTTCTTATCCTTCAGCTCAGCGGCGTGATACACCAGCTGACGGGCGGCCTCAACATCGGCAGCCATCTCGGCGATCATGAAGCTGACGCCCTGGAAATCGGCGATGCGGCGACCGAACTGCTTACGCTCCTTGGCATACTTGACGGCCTCGTCCAGAGCGGACTGAGCAACGCCAACAGCCTGAGCAGCCATGCCCAGACGACCACCGTCCAGAGTCTTCATGGCATACTGGAAGCCCTTGTGGAGAGGACCAACCAGGCAGTCCTTACCAACGCGGACATCCTCGAGAACCACGTCGGAGGTGGGATAACCATGGATACCCATCTTCTCCTCGTGCTTACCCAGAGACACGCCGGGGAGCTTCATGTCCACGATGAACATGGAGATACCCTTGCTGCCCTTGGCCTTCAGATCGGTCTTGGCAAAGACGATGGTCCAGTCAGCCATGGGAGCGGCGGAGATGAAGCACTTACGACCATTGAGGACGTACTCCTCGGTCTCGGGATCGAACACGGCGGTGGTGCAGGTACCACCGGCATCAGAACCGGCACCGGGCTCGGTCAGACCGAAGGCGATGATCTTCTCGCCGGAGGCCAGCAGAGGCAGGTACTTCTTCTTCTGCTCCTCGTTACCGGCCAGCATCAGGGGGCCGCCGCCGAGGGAGTTAGAGGTGTTGGCGTAGATGGAGAGGACGGAGCACTGACGTGCAAACTCCTCGATCAGCAGAGCATAAGTGAGATAGTCACAGCCGGCGCCGCCGTACTCCTTGGGGATCTTCACGCCCATGAAGCCGTACTTGGACATCTTCTTGTGCATCTCCCAGTTAAATTCACCGGTGTTGTCCAGCTCGTCCTGGAGCTCCTTGGTGAACTCCGTCTCAGCAAACTGACGGAACAGCTTCTGCTGCATTGCATGCTTCTTATCAAGAATCATTCAGGGGTTCCTCCTATTATAAATGTGTTTAAATTGTTTAGCAGGGGATCTCGTGGCTGGACTTACCGGTGGTGAGGATCTCGTAGATGCTGTCCACGCCGCAGCGGGCCATAGACTCGGCAGCTTCCTCGGTAAAGAACGCCATGTGGGGGGTGTGATAGACGTTGACGAAGGAGCGCAGATACTTCAGCTTGAAGTAGGGCATACCCTCGGTCTTGATGATGTCATCGTTGTGAGGCACATGGATGATGCCGGTCTCGCCGGGAAAGGCATCCATGAAGAGAGCACCAATCTTCTCGGTCTCCACGCCCTCGATGATGGCGTCGATGTCCACCAGCTCGCCGCGGGCGTTGTTGATGAGGCAGACGCCCTTCTTCATCTTGGCAATAGCCTCGCGGTTGATCATCTTCTCGGTGGAAGGCAGCAGAGGAGTGTGGATGGTGATGACATCGCACTCTTTGTAGATGGTGTCGATATCCACATACTCAGCGTACTTCTTCACCTCGTCGTTCTGGAACACATCGTAAGCCAGAATCTTGCAGCCGAAGCCGGAGAGGCACTTAATGACGGTCAGACCGATCTTGCCGGTGCCCATGACGCCCACGGTCATGGTACGCAGCTCGCGGCCCATCTTACCCTTCAGGGTAAAGTCGTTGTCGTTGGTGTTGTACAGTGCCTTCTTGAACTTACGGATGCACATGAGGATGGACATGACGGTGTACTCCGCCACGCCGTTGGGAGCGTAAGCGCCGTTGCACAGGCGGAACTCCAGCTCCCGGGCATAGTCACAGTTCATGTGGTTGTAGCCCACGCAGCGGGAGGCCAGCACCTTCACGCCGTAGCCCTTGAGCTCGTCAAGGACAGCGTTGCAGTAGTTGGACTGACCGAGGGTGGTGACACCGTCGCAGCCCTCAGCCATGGAGGCGGTGGTGGGGTCGAGATTTGCGGGAGTGGAAACCAGGTCGATGCCGTATTCGGCGCACAGGGCCTCGATTACGGGCTTTTCGTCGGGACGAACTTCGTAAGCAGCGATCTTCATAGTTTATATTCTCCTCTTAAAAACTCTTCGTTTTGGAAAACTTACGCAGAAAACTGGGCAGCGTCGCCGGCGGCGATCATAGCAGCCACCTGCTCGTCGGTGTAGCCGAGGTTCTTCAAGATCTCCTCAGTCTGCTCACCCAGGTAAGGACCACGGTTGTAGGGAGCCTCGGGGGTCTCCTCAAACACCACGGGGGTACGCACCATGGTGCGCTTGTTGCCGGTTTCATACTCCATCTCGTAGAAGCAGCCGGAAGCCCATGCCTGCTTGTCGACCAGCAGCTGATCCCAAGTCTGAGCGATGGCGTAGGGCAGATCGTTGGCATCCATCAGGGCACACCACTCCTCGAGAGTACGGGTAGCCATCAGCTCCACCATGAAGGCATAGAACTCGTCCAGATTGGCCTGCAGGTTGGTCTGGGGATAGAAGCGGGGATCCTCAG
>JAZQMH010000108.1:0-3833 GCA_045543255.1 Vescimonas sp. | reverse complement strand
TTGCAGGCGTTGAAGAATACCTTCATCCTCGTCATTATCACTGTGCCTGTGTCTACAGGTCTTGCACTGCTGATTTCTGTGGGACTAAGCTCCATCAAAAAGGTGCGGGAACTGTATCAGACGATTTTCTTCCTGCCGTATGTGACCAACACGCTGGCGGTGGGACTGGTATTTATGATCCTGTTTAAGCAGACGCCCTACACCGACGGTTTGGCGAATCTGATTCTCTCTTGGTTCAATGCAGGGCCTGTGGACTTTATTGACGGCCCGTATTGGGCGAAGATGTTCGTGCTGTGTCTCTATACCGTGTGGATCGTCATGCCATTCAAGGTGCTGATTCTCACCAGTGCCTTGGCCTCGGTAGACGAGATCTACTATAACGCCGCAAAGGTGGATGGTACGTCCAAGTTCCGTATCTTTACCAAGATCACGCTGCCTATGATCTCACCGACGCTGTTCTATCTTATTATCACCGGCTTTATCGGTGCATTCAAGGCCTATTACGACGCAGTGGCCCTCTTCGGCGTGGATTTGAACGCTGCGGAGATGAACACCATCGTGGGCTATATCTACGACATGCTCTACGGCAACTCCGGCGGCTATCCCTCTTATGCTTCCGCCGCCGCCATCATCCTCTTTGCTATCGTGCTGACCATTACCTGCATTAACCTCTTGGTCAGCAAGAAGCACGTGCATTATTAAGGGGGTGGCTACATTGGATTTTGAAAAGATCGAGCGTGCTGCCCGCAGAAGAAAACTGGTACTGAACATCATTACCTATGTACTGCTGTCCGTTTGGGCGGTCATTGTGCTGTTCCCATTTTATTGGATGGTGCTGACCTCTGTAAAGGGGTACGGCGCGTATAACTCCGAGTGGATCCCGCAGCTGTACACTCTTTCGCCCACGCTGCAGAACTACGTGGACGCCTTTACCGCCGTTCCTTTGGGTGGCTACTTCACCAACACGGTGATTTTCACCGTCATCACCACGGCGCTGATGCTGATCGTAACGGTTTTGGCGGCATTTGCTTTCTCTCGTCTGCACTTCCGTGGCAAGGAATTAGCCTTTACACTCTTTTTGTCCCTTATGATGATCCCCACGGAGCTGGTGGTAATTACCAACTATGTGACCATCACCAACATGGATATGCGCAATACCTTTGCAGGTTTGATTTTACCCAGTGTTACTTCCGTGTTTTACATCTACCTGCTGAAGGAGAACTTCGCCCAGATCCCCGATGAGCTATATTACGCGGCGAAAGTGGACGGAACATCCGACCTTAAGTATCTGCTGAAGGTGATGATCCCCATTTGTAAGCCCACCATCATTACCATCACCATTTTGAAGGTCATCGAGTGCTGGAACTCCTACGTCTGGCCTCGCTTGGTGACGGATGATCAGGCCTATTTCCTCGTGTCCAACGGTATTCAGGAGATCCGCGAAAACGGCTTTGGTCGAGAGAATATCCCTGCCATGATGGCGGCGGTGGTGGTCATTTCTCTGCCGCTGATCGTGCTGTTCCTGCTGTTCCGCAAGAAGATCATGGAGGGTGTGTCCAGAGGAGGTACAAAGGGATGAAAAAATTTGTATCGATCCTGTTGCTCCTTGTGATGCTTCTTCCTCTCACGGCCTGCCACGGCTCGAAGGACGAGCGCACCTTTGCCATTCCCGAGGAATTTGACACCACAAAGAACTACGAGATCTCCTTCTGGGCGAAAAACGACACCAACATGACGCAGGTGGAGATCTACAAAAACGCCATCGCCGCTTTTGAAGAACTCTATCCCAACATTAAAGTGAATCTGCGGCTTTATACCGACTATGGCAAGATCTATAACGATGTCATCACCAATATTGCCACAGATACCACCCCCAATGTCTGCATTACCTATCCCGACCATATTGCCACCTATCTGACGGGCAGCGATACGGTTGTGCCGCTGGATACCCTCTTTGCCGATGAGAAATACGGCCTTGGCGGCAGTGAAGTGCGATTTGATGCCCCTTTCCAAGAGGAGATTATCCCTCAGTTTTTGGAGGAGTGCGCCTTTAACGGGCATTATTACGCCATTCCCTATATGCGCTCCACAGAAGCCTGCTATGTAAATAAAACCTATGTGGAGAAGTTGGGCTTTACTCTGCCCGAACAGTTGACGTGGGACTTTGTATGGGAAGTCAGCGAAGCGGCAACGGCACAGGACAGCGAGGGGAATTATTTGTTGAACGGACAAAAGGTGCTGATTCCTTTCATCTATAAGTCCACGGACAACATGATGATCCAAATGCTGGCACAGCGTGACGCGGGTTATTCCACGGAAGCGGGAGAGATCCTGCTGTTCAATGACACCACGGACGAGATTTTGGCTACGGTGGCATCTCACGTCGAGTCGGGTGCATTCAACACCTTCAAATTAGCAGGTTATCCCGCCAACTTCCTCAACGCAGGTCAGTGTATCTTTGCCATTGACTCTACAGCAGGTGCAACGTGGATGGGATCGGATGCCCCGCTGGTGGATATTGCCGAGGAAAAGCTTGTGCAGTTTGAAACAGCGGTCATGACGATTCCTCAGTACGATACCGAGAATCCCCGCATGATCTCTCAAGGCCCGTCCATGTGCGTATTCAATAAGGCCGATCCGCAGGAGGTTCTGGCCTCGTGGCTGTTTGCCCAGTTCATGCTGACCAACGAGGTGCAGATCGCCTATTCCCAGACGGAGGGTTATGCGCCTGTTACTTCCAAGGCGCAGGGTTCGGCAGAATACCGCGATTATCTCTCCCGCAGCGGTGAGGACAATGAACTGTACTACGATGTGAAGATCCAAGCAACGCAGCTGCTGCTTGATAACACGGAAAACACCTTTGTTACGCCTGTGTTTAATGGTTCTGCTTCTCTTCGCAATGCGGCAGGGCAGCTAATTGAGAATGTCAACAAGGCGGTGCGCCGCAATCAAACCTTTGACGAGGCATATGTGGACGAACTCTATGATGAGGTCTCGGCGCTCTATCGCCTCGATCAAATCAGCACCACAGCAGGGAAGAGCGACTTCGGGCCGCTGCCCCGTGCATCCATCGCTCTGATCGTTGTACTGGTGCTGTGCTGGTTGGGTATGGGTGTCTATGTTGGGGTTTCCTATCTGAAAAAGAGAAACTCCAACAAAAACCATTGATTTTCAGAAAAACAGATGTATAATGGACAAGGTGCGAAAAGTACGCACAACATGATTTAAAGGAGATTTGTATCATGAAAAAGTTTCTTGCATTGATGATGGCTTTGGTCATGGTTCTGGGCCTCGCTGCTTGCGCTAAGACTGACGCTCCCCCTGTAGATGAAGATCCCGCAGGCGATGAAGTTGTCGTTGAGGATAACGGCGCTATGACCCACGAGGAGTACATGGCTGCTGAGCTGGATTCCGCTGTGACCATCGAGACCTATGTTCAGGGTCACCAGTCCTGGTGGGACAACAAGATCACTGTCTACTGCCAGAGCCCCGATGGCGCTTACTTCCTGTATGAGCTGGCTTGCTCTGAGGAAGATGCTGCCAAGCTGGTTCCCGGCACCAAGATCCTCGTTGAGGGCTTCAAGGGCGAGTGGGCCGGTGAGGTCGAGGTCATGGACGGCACCTTCACCTTCGTTGAGGGCGGCGATACCTTCGTTGCAGAAGCTCTGGATGTAACCGAGCTGCTGGCTTCTGAAGAGCTGATTGCCCATCAGAATGAATTTGTTTCCTTCAAGGGCATGACCGTTGACGCCATCGAGTACAAGAACGGTGAACCCGGAGACGACATCTATGTGACCCTTTCCAAGGACGGCAAGTCGGAGGCCAAGCGGTCT
>JAZQMH010000107.1:0-5111 GCA_045543255.1 Vescimonas sp. | reverse complement strand
GAAAAATGATGTTGTCTTCCTAAGCCCGCTTGGCCTCCGACTTCTGCTGACTCCCAATGAAGGGTAAATTCTTTATCATTTCTTTCTACTACCGCATAAAAGACCTCAACCCACTTGGGTTGAGGTCTTTTGTTACGCAATTTGTTCTTTTGTGGATTCCTGGTGCAGCACGTAGAAAATCTTTACCAAGTTGATGAACTTCATCACCAAATGGCCTTTTCGCAAATAGCAGCGGTAGATGTTCTCCCCGTGCTGAATCTCCATGTACTTACCGGGTTTGAAGGGCAGTGTCGGCAGCGGATCAGTGGGGAAGGTGAGGGCCGCCTTTTTCCCCCGCAATGTGCCGTGGAAAGCGAATTCGTGCTCGTTGAGCCGCAGTGTGCCGTGCCCCACATCCACAAACTTATGGGTCTTGGGGTCGATCATGTGAACGGCTGTCACATCCTCCAGCCACACATCTTCGCCGTTTCTTACCTGCTCCGTCAGAGAATCCAGGATAAAGCGGCTCCAATCGGATACATAGCGGATCTCGGGGCCAAAGCCCTTGGTGTTATGGAGAAAGCCCAGTTCATCGCTCTTCGCCTCGTAGCCGCACGCTCGGCAGTGAAGGGTGTTCCCGTCACGGACTTCCATGTTGAACTCCGAATGGCAGTGGGGGCATTTATAGAGGACATGCTCCAACCCCACAATGTTGTCGTTATGCTTATAGCGGAACTGCAGCGTCTCCTGCTCGCGGTAGGCATCGTACAGTAGCGCCTCGTCCGCCTTGCGTTGGATGGTCTCCAAATCGGCAGCGGCAAGTTCTTCCTTGGTAAAGAGCTTATACACATCCATAGTAGTCTTGCCGGGACGGATCTTCTTCGACCACTTTGGCATGGCGAAATAGGTGCCGCGGCAGCGTGCCACATACACATCCGCCTTCAGCCACTGCAAAAACTTATATGTTGCTAGGGGCACGGGGGTGGAAAGCCCATCTTCGCACATAAGACCGGCAGGATAGATGACCAAGGGCTGCCCGTTTTTAATGACGGACTTTATCTTTTTCATGTCCGACACGGTGGTTTGGAACTGCTGCTTGGGGATGACACCCAACTTATCCAAAAATCCCGTAATAGGCAGGGAACGATAAAAAGACTGGCTGATAACGAAGGACATAGGCCGCTTCGTAAGACCGATGAGGGTCAAAAAATCCAGCATGGACTGGTGGTTGGCGATAACCACGTAAGGCCCTTTTGCATCTTTTATCTCGTTGCGCAGCACCTGTGGACGGAAAAGGTACTTTCCTGCAATGCGGCAAACAGCCTGCGCTAAGCGATAATATAAGAGCTTTGGTTTCTTGTAATACATATCCGCTCCTCTCTCTTCCTGAAAGGCAGTATAGCATAGAATTAAGAAATCGCAAAGGGCTTTGCGGAAATTTGTCGATGGGAAATCTTACAAAAAATGCACGCCACTTTTGGCGTGCATTTTCGGTGTTCGGTTATCTGAGAGCCTTATCCCAGCTGGAAGTCCTCGTGTGCTGCCGTTTCGGGGGCGGCTTTATGCAGCAGCCAGTTGGCAGCCAGCTTCGTCCAAGCGTGGCTGGAAAAGCGCTTGTCGCTGCGGTAAGGGCCGACAGAATAGGGGTTACCTGCGCCGAAGCCATGCTCACCCTTTTCAAAGATATGCATCTCGAAAGGAATGCCCTGTTCTGCCAGTGCTGCTGCCATCTTCAAAGACTGCTGTACAGGTACCATGTGGTCGTTGGCGGCGTGGACGAGGAAGATGGGCGGCGTATGCTCCGAAACATGGAGACAAGGGCTGACGGCATCGCACTGTTCCTTCGTGGGCTTGTGTGTGCCGAAGAAAGACTCGTCACCCATCATCAGCATGGGGTTGGGAGGCATGGAGGCATTATACTCCATCTGATAGGCGAAGTCGGCGACAGGATAGCCCAGCACCACCGCCATAGGACGGAAATACTCACTGGGCACACCGAAATGCTCGGAAAGGAGGGGTGTATGCCAGTTGGTGGCCATGTTGCCGCAGACGTTCGCACCTGCACTGAAACCAATGAGTGCGATGCGCTCCGTGTCAATGTGCCACTCTTCGGCGTGTTCACGGATGGTCAGCAGCGCCTTGCCCAAGTCCAGCAGCTGGGCAGGATGACGGGAGTCGTGCTCACCGCAGGTAGAGCCAACGGTATACTGGAGGACAAAGGCCTGATAGCCCTCGGCGGAGAAGGCCATGGCCACATCATCACCCTCGTTTTCCGAGGCGCAGAAGAGATACGCGCCACCGGGACAAATCACCACGGCAGGCAGCATTTCCTGCTCGGAAGGGAACAGGGGATTGGGGTTACAGTGACGCAAAAAGGTGTGAAGCACCACGCCTTCGCGGCCTTCCCAGAGCTTGATTTGTTTCGTGATCATTGGCGTATCTCCTTTACATTAAAAATCGGCCCCAACACAGGCGGTGGGGCCGAGATAGGGTTTACTTATCCGTTTGCGTGACGCTTAATGGCCTCAAAGGACTCGTCACTGAGAACGTGCTCCAAGCGGCAGGCATCCTCAGATGCCACCTCTTCGGAAACACCCAAACGCACAAGGAACGAGGTGAGGAGGGTATGGCGCTCATAGATTTTCTCAGCTACCTCCTGCCCTGCAGGCAGAAGGGAGATATAGCCATTTTCATCCACAGATACATAACCACCGGATTTCAAAAGACCCATGGCGCGGCTGACACTGGGCTTGGAATAGCCCATATATTCGCCTACATCAATGGCGCGGACATGGGGATTGCGGCGCAAAAGCACATAGATGCTCTCCAAATACATCTCGCCGGATTCCTGTAGGTGCATAGCGTCGCCTCCTTTTCGTGTTTTGTCCACTATACCATATATTTTCCCCAAGCGCAAGGGGGAGGGACAAGGAGGGCGGTACTTGTAATTTTTTTCCGCCAATGGTATACTACGGAAAAAAGTAAGAACTAGGGAGGTGGCCTTATGGTGCTTTCTCTGCGCCCTTGGCGTTTATTTGCGGATTATACCGCTGTAACAGCGGAATACTTGGAAAAGAAGGGGATTCGCCTTTTGCTGTGCGACCTTGACTTTACCCTTGCCCCCAAGGGTGTGAAAGAGCCCAACGATTCTGTCCGTAACTGGATCGCCTCTCTCCACGAAAAGGGCATTACGGTGATGATCCTGTCCAATAACCGCCGTCCCGTCCGCGTGGAGCAGTTCTGTGCGCCTTTGGGCATCCCCTATGAAGGACACGCAGGCAAGCCCCAGCCCAAGGGTATCTACCGCGCTATGGATCGCGTAGGGGCAAAGAGGGAAGAGACTGCTATGCTGGGGGATAAGCTCCTCACCGATATGCTTGCCGCCAATTTGGCGGGGGTGCTGGGCTTGATGGTAGAGCCTCTCGGCGGCGCGGTAACGCCGTGGCAGAAGGTGCTGCACGCACTGCAAGCGCCCTTCAAGCGCTTTCCCCGTGGAAAGGAGTGAGCAAAATGGATCATATTGCACGCTTGACCACTTCTTTGGGTGAACTGGATGCCCTGCTGCTGACGGGGGAGAGCAACTGCTTTTACGCCACGGGTTTCCTCGGCGAAGGTGTCACAGTAGTGACCAAGCAGGGTGCCTATTACATCACCGACAGCCGTTATACGGAGGCCGCTGAGAAAACCATCGGCGCTGCCGCCAAGGTGTGGGAGATGAGCCGCGAGAACCCCATGTCCGCCCTTATTCGCCGCGCTTTGGAAGAAGCGGGCGCAGTGAAGGTGGGCTTTGAAGAGGAAGTCATGACCGTTGCCCAGCACAAGGTGTTTGTCGAGAAGTTGTCCTGTGAATTGCTGCCCGCCTCCAAGCTGCTGACGAGTCTGCGCGGCAGCAAGGATGAAGAGGAGATTGCCCGCCTTGTGGCGGCGCAGAAGATCGCCGAAAGGGCACTGGAACAGCTCTTGAAGGAGATCCGCATCGGCATGACGGAGAAGGAGATCGCCGCGAGACTACAGTATCTCATGGTGTCCGCAGGGGCGGAAAAGCTATCCTTCGATACCATCGTGGCCTCGGGCCCCAACAGCTCCATGCCTCACGCTGTGCCCACGGAGCGCAAAATTCAAAAGGGCGATTTTATCACCATCGACTTTGGCTGTGTCTATCAAGGCTACTGCTCCGATACCACCCGCACCGTGGCGGTGGGGGAGGTCAGCGAGGAACAGCGCACTGTCTACAATATCGTGCTGGAGGCGCAGAAGGCAGGGATCGCCGCCGCCCGTGCAGGTGTTAGCGGCAAGGATATTGACGGTGCTGCCCGTGAGGTGATTGAAAAAGCGGGCTACGGCAAGTATTTCGGCCACAGCTTTGGTCACAGTCTCGGCATCGATATCCACGAAAGCCCCAACGCATCCCCCGCCAACGAAGAGCCCATGCCTGTAGGCGCTGTCATCAGCGCAGAGCCCGGCATCTATCTCCCCGGTAAATTCGGCGTCCGTATCGAGGATGTTTTGGTGCTGGGCGAGGACGGCTGCCGCAATATTACCGCCTTCCCCAAGGAACTGCTGGTGATCGACGGGTGAATTTTGCAAAAAATATTGCAAAAGACTTGCCAAATAGTGTGGCATCGTGTAAAATATTAGAGGCCATTTAGGCGCATATTATCAATCCGAGGGAATCGCGATGTTCCCTCATCAATTATGGGAGGAATATCATTATGGCAACGATTACTGCTGGCGATTTCAGAAACGGTAAGACCTTCGAGTATGAAGGCAAGATCATGCAGGTTATCGAGTTCCAGCACGTCAAGCCCGGTAAGGGCGCGGCTTTCGTCCGTACCAAGATGAAGAACATCGTGACCGGCGGCGTGACCGAAACTTCTTTCAACCCCACCGCTAAGTTCGAGGAAGCTTTCATCGAGCGCAAGGATATGGCTTACAGCTACAACGATGGCGACCTGTACTACTTCATGGATCAGGAGACCTTCGACATGGTGCCTCTGGGCGCTGACCTGCTGGGCGACGCTTTCAAGTTCGTCACCGAGAACACCGTGTGCAAGGTTCTGAGCTATAAGGGCAGCGTGTTTGGTCTGGAGTGCCCCAACTTCATGGATCTGGAGATCACCGAGACCGAGCCC
>JAZQMH010000106.1:0-5111 GCA_045543255.1 Vescimonas sp. | reverse complement strand
GCCGTCAGCTGGCGCTGAAGGCATCTCTCGGTCTCCATCGCCGCGCCCTGCCCGAGAAGGAGGCGTTGGCAGCACTGGGCTGTGCCGAGCACGCTGCTTGGGCGGCAGAGTGCGCCCAAAAGGCCATTACCTTGGTGAAGGATAATCAGAACCTCCTGCCCCTCTCCCCCGAGAAAACGCCCCACATTCGTCTGACGGTTATCGGCGAAGGACACGGCGGCGGCTTTGGCGAGAGCGAAAATGTGACGGAGCGGGTGAAGGCAGCGCTGGAGAAGGCGGGCTTTACCGTGTCCCTCTACGACTACGCCACCATGGAGCGCGGTGAGATCTTCACCAGCGGTGTGGCGCAAATGAAGGAGAAGTTCGACCTCTCCTTGGTGGTTGCCAATGTGGCCACGGGTTCAAACTACACCACCCGCCGTATTGACTGGATCTCCCTCATGGCGGCCAACGAGCCGTGGTACATGAAGGATATTCCCACCATGTTTATGAGCTTTTGCAGCCCCTATCATATGATCGACGTGCCCTTTATCAGCACCTTCGTAAACTGCTATTCCTCCAGCACCTTCTGCGTAGAGGCGGCGGTGGAGAAGCTGACGGGTAAGAGCGGTTTTGAGGGCGTCAGCCCCGTAGACCCTTGGTGCGACGCTTGGGGCGCCAAATTCATGTAAGGAGAAGTACCTTATGAAATTCAACGGTGTGATTTTTGACTTGGATGGCGTCATCTGCTTTACCGACGAGTATCATTACTTGGCATGGAAAGAGATGGCAGACGACATGGGCGTGTATTTCGACCGCGAGATCAACAACCGCCTGCGTGGTGTGTCCCGTATGGCCAGCCTCGAGATCATTTTGGAGCGCTACGACGGCCCTGCTCTGTCCGATGAGGAGAAGAAGGCGCTGGCGGAGAAGAAGAACAACATCTACCGCGAGCTGCTGGGCCGCATGACTCCTGCCGACCTGCCTGTGGAGGTGAAGGAGACACTGGACGTCCTCCGCGCCGCAGGTTTGAAGCTGGCTATCGGCTCTTCCAGCAAGAACGCACCCTTCATTTTGGAGCGTATCGGTTTGGACGGCTACTTTGACGCTGTGTCCGACGGCAACAACATCACCCGCTCCAAGCCCGACCCGCAGGTGTTCACCATGGCGGCGGAGTTCCTCTCCCTTGCACCTGAGCAGTGCTTGGTGGTGGAAGATGCCGTGGCAGGTGCTGAGGCAGGTCATGCAGGCGGCTTCGCCGTTGCCTGCGTGGGCGACGCGGCACAGGAGAAGGCTGGCGACTACAACATGGACAGCATCCGTCAGCTGCTGGATGTGATCTAAAGGTCAATAAAACGAAGAAAAGCACCACCCTCACGGGTGGTGCTTTTTCTGCGCTTTTTGTACAAATAAACACAGTGTTTCTTTGAAAATTCAAACAAAAGACCCTTTGACTTTTTGGCAGGCTTTTTGCTATACTTTGGAAGAACTAAATAAGGACAAACATAACGACACAAGTAGCGCACTGCGCGTAAATCTGATTACGGAACAATGTAGGAGATTTACAGCTGTAGTGGGCTCTTTTTTTGTCTTGAAAGGAGAAAAACTATGCCTCAGAATAAGTTTCAGAAGTTTGTGTTTGCTGCCATCACCGTGCTGATTACCGTCCACGCCTATGTGTTCTATAGCCTCTATGTGGTGAATGGCAATTTCTTTGCCTCTCTGTCGGGCGGCAGTGTGCTGGAGGGCATCCGCCTCAACGGCGGCGTGATGATGCTGGGGGGTCTCTACCCCATCTGGGCTGTGGTGGTGCTGGAATTTGTGTTGGCTATCACCTTGGAGTTGACCTACGGCAGTCCCCTGTCCTTCCGTCTGGCCTGTAAGGTTTTTGATATAAAGAACACCCACCCCGTCCTCTTTGAAACCGCCATCATCTGCGCTACCGTGGGCCTCATGTGCCCTGCCATGAGCCTGCTGGCCGCCTTCATTTACTATCCCTACTACGCAGGCTTCAACCTGCTGACCCTGCTGGCCAACTGGCTCAAGCTGGTGTGCTTCAACTTCCCCTTCGCCTTCTTTACCCAGCTGTTCTTCATCCAGCCCTGTGTGAGAACGGTGTTCAAAGCCATATTCTGCCGCAAGCGCGCCCCTCAATCCGTGGATGCTCGTCCCGAGCCCAGCGTGTAAAAGAATCAAGCAATAAAAAAGCGTCCCGACGTTAAGGCGGGACGCTTTTGCTATGTGTACGGGAGATTACTCGCAGACAGCCACGCCTGCGGCAGTCAGCTTGCTGAGAGCGGCCTTGTCAGCCACCACCACCACATCGTTGTGGAGCTGGAGGATGGAGGCGGGGCACTCGGGGGTGATGGGGCCGCAGAAAGCGGCGTACAGCGCATCGGCCTTACCCTCGCCGCTGGCGATCAGCAGCACGCGGCGGGCAGCCATGATGCAGCCCACGCCCATGGTCAGTGCCTGACGGGGCACCTCGTCGGCGGAGGCGAAGAAACGGGCGTTGGCATCAATGGTGCTCTGAGCAAGAGAGACAACGTGGGTCTCCTTGGTGAAGTGGTCGTCGGGCTCGTTGAAGCCGATGTGACCGTTGTGACCCAGACCCAGCAGCTGGAGATCGGCATAGCCCAGAGAAGCCACCAGCTCGTCATAACGCTTGCACTCAGCCTCGGCGTCCTCGGCAAGGCCGTTGGGCACGTTGGTGTTGGCAAGGTCGATATCCACGTGGTTGAAGAGGTTATCCTCCATGAAGTAACGATAGCTCTGATCGTGAGTGGGGGCAAGGCCCTTGTACTCGTCAAGGTTCACGGACTTGACTTCCTTGAAGCTCAGGTCGCCCTTATTCACCATCTCAGTAAGGCACTTGTAAGCGCCCACGGGGGTAGAGCCCGTAGCAAGACCCAGCACGCAGGCGGGATTGCGATAGACCTCGGCGGCGATGATATGGGCGGCGCGGCGGCTCATTGCCTCATAATCGGCAGTCTGATAAATTCTGATCATAGAACGATTCCTCCCCTAATATAGACACAGTTTTCGTGTTTTGCGCTAACTAGTATATTATACAACGCTTTTTCTAAGAACGCAAGACCTGCACGCCCGAAGGCGTGCAGGTCTTTGTGTCAGACAGTCGTGTTATTGCATGGAAATTTCCGCCTTGCGCTTCCACTTGCCGCGGCGGTAGAACAGGACATGGATGACAGCGCCCAGCGCCCAGCAGATAAAGAGGGAACCCCACAGCGCCTCGGGGCGACCGTTGGGCCACTCGGCACAGGCGGTGAAGTGTGCCAGCGTGTAGGCAAGAGGCACGCGGACAATGATGGTGGTGATGAGGGAGATCCACATGGGGGTCATGGTATCGCCTGCACCGCGCATGACGCCGCCCAGGGTCTGAGAAACAGCCATGCAGACATAGCCTACGGCAAGAATCCGCATCATACGGGTCGCCAGATCGATCAGTTCGGGGGTATCGGTAAAGAGGTCGAAAAGGAAGGGGCCAAAAATGAGGATGATGACCGTGATGGCGGCGGAGATGGCCACGTTCATAATAAGACCCTGCTTGGTGCCCTCATGGACGCGGTCAAGGCGGCGGGCGCCCACGTTCTGGCCTGTATAGACGGTCATGGCCTGACCGAAGGACAGGTTGGGCAGCATGGCGAAGCCGTCCACGCGCATGATGACCACGGCGGCGGCAATGACCATCTCGCCCATGCTGTTGGTCAACGCCTGCACCGTCAGCATAGCAACAGAAATGATGGCTTGGGTAATGCCGGAGGGCAGACCCAGCTTGACGATACGCAGCGCCACATCCTTACGCAGGGAGAGCATGGAGAAGGTGAGGTCGAACACGGAGCGCATCCGCATCAGCTTCAAAAGGCAGAGGACAGCGGAGATGCCCTGTGCGATGACGGTAGCCAGTGCCACACCGGGGACGCCCATGTGGAGACCTGCCACGAACCAAATGTCCAGCACGATGTTGAGACCGGCAGACACCAGCAGGAACAGGAGGGCCGAAACGGAATCGCCCAAGCCGCGGAGGATACCGGAGAGGATATTATAGAAGGTAAAGCCGATAGCGCCGAGGAAATAGAGAGTCAGATAATCGGCGCACCACTCATAGATGGTGACGGGGGTATCCAGCAGCGTCAGCATGGGGCGGGCAATCAGCGCGCCGATGACCATGGTGGCGACGGTGGCAATAAAGCCGAGGGTGATGCAGTTACCCACGGCGCGGGACAGCTTCTCCCGCGCGCCTGCGCCGTAATACTGGGAAACCACGATGCCTGCACCGGTGGAGACGCCCACGAACAGCGCCAGCAGCAGATTGAGGATGGGAGCGGCGCTGCCCACGGCGGACAGGGCCAAGTCACCGATATACTCGCCAACCACGATGGAGTCCACCGTGTTATACAGCTGCTGGGCGAAGTTGCCGATCAGCATGGGGATGGAGAACTCCAACAGGCGCTTCCACGGTGCGCCCTCGGTCATATTATGGGCGGCAAATAATGCGCGAATGTTCACATCTATCGACCTCTTTTCGAGAAATAGCATATTTTTACAAATAAATAGTATAACACGATTTTAGGGGATACGCAAGGGGCGAAGAAGGGGGAATCCTATATCCAAAAACGACAACAAAAGTTGAGATGTGGTTATAAAGAGCAAAAATCGTCCCCCAGTTCGGGGGACGATTTTTATTGTGGATTTTACTTGTTGTACAGCTCCACCAGCTTCAGCAGGTGCTCGTAACGCTCCTTGGCCTCGGCCTCGTTGCGCTCGAACAGCTCGCCTGCGCGCTCGGGGAACTCGCGGGTGAGGCGGCTGTAGCGTGCCTCGTTCAGCAGGAACTCCTGATAGCCGCCAACGGGGGCCTTGGAGTCGAGGGTGAACTTCTGATCGGCAGTGGGGTTATAGCGGAACAGGTTCCAATAACCGCACTCCACAGCCTTCTTCATCTCCTTCTGGCAGTTCATCATGCCGCCCTTGATGGAGTGCATCTCGCAGGGAGAGTAGCCGATGATCAGGGAGGGGCCGGGATAGGCCTCAGCCTCGGTGATGGCCTTGATGGTCTGAGCGGGGTTGGCGCCCATAGCCACCTGTGCCACGTACACGTAGCCGTACTGCAT
>JAZQMH010000105.1:0-13408 GCA_045543255.1 Vescimonas sp. | reverse complement strand
ATCTGGATTTCGGGACGGAAACGGTTCTGATAACCGATGGTGAACTTCTTGCCGCTCTTGCGCCAAGCGTCCAGCATGGCCTGGGCATCAGCGCTGGTGTGAGCCATGGGCTTCTCGCACATGACATGCTTGCCAGCCTCGAAAGCAGCCACGGTGATGGGACGGTGAGCAACGTTGGGGGTCAGCACGTGGACCACATCCACATCGGGATTGGCCAGCAGCTCGTTATAGTCGGTGTAGACCTTGGCATCGGGCGTACCGTACTCCTTGGCGGCCTTCTCAGCGCGCTCAACGATAATGTCGCAGAATGCCACCATCTCACACTTGTCAGACAGCTTGGACAGTGCGGGCATATGCTTGTTGTTGGCGATACCGCCGCAGCCAACCAGACCAATCTTCAGCTTCTTCATTAGAATCTACCTCCATAGTTTGATTTATGTTCCGAATGTGAAAGTGCAGCTCACAAATGCTCCCATTAAGAGCCCACTGCCTCTAATTCTATGACTTTACCATACCATGTCCCATTCCGTTCCACACCCAAATTCCTGTCCGCTTTCTACTAAAAAAATCGTCACGCTGTTCTCTTCATCCCTCTACGCAGAAAAACAGGATAAAAAAAGACACTAATTTTTTGCTATTTTCCCCGTTTCCCCTCAAAAAACCGTCATTGCCCCGATGGCACTCCCTGTAAAGGAAACCATCGGGGCAATTCTTTTTATCACTTTTTGCTCACAGCTCACGGAGGATCAAAAGGAACTTCACCTCGTGGGGCAGCATCTGCATAGTGAGCTTCAAGGTACCGTCCTGGCAGTCGTGGTAGCGCACCATACGCTGGGGATGGACAATATCCTGAAGATAGTGGATATCGTGGGGCTGGAGACCATCAATGATGCCATAGCCCAACCACTCGTCAAACAAGCTGCCATTTTCACGGTTCAAGGTCATGGTCACCACTTTATAATGTCCGTTCTGCACGCCGTCGAGGGTAATGCTGATGTTCTTCGTTGCCGCCTCGCTAAAGACGGTGTAGGCGTTGTCATAGCTGACACCCTCGCCGTTGCTGAGACAGTAGAGGTCGGTAAAGCGGGCGTGGTTGCAAAGGACTATATTATAAGTATTGATGCCGTTGGTGGTCACCAGCAGGTTGGGCTCTTTGCGAATGAGGAGGGTATTGATACTGCTGAGACGCTTCAGGGCGGAGAAGCCCGGCTTTTTCAAGCCGTCCTTGGAGATGATGCCCGTACCGCCAAAGAGGATACGGGTGGTGTCGATATACTCGGCATCAATGTCCGAGAGCTGCCAATAGCCGATCACATCCACCAAGTCAATGAGGTCAATGGTATTCTTCGTAATGAAGGTGGCTTGATAGGCGCTGTCGTTAACATGGTTGCGGGTACGGATATCCTGAGAAAACACCGTCAGCCAAATGGGCATATGTTCACCGTAGCGCTGCTGGAGCATATCGCGGATACTCTCCACCCGATGGCGGATATAGTCGGGGTCAGAGGCGATGATATAGTGCTGCTTCCCCTCATCGGTGGCGGCGGGCTCGTAGGGCATGGCGCACAGGGAGAGGAAGTCGGGACGGATGCCCCACCCGTGAAGATAATTCGCCACCGCTTCAATGAAGGTGTTGTCCTTGGCGATGTGGGCCTCAGGGCCGCCTACTACCATCTTGGGCAGCCATGTCTTGATCATCTGATAGGTCAGACGGAAGCGGCGGGCATATTCCTCGGGAGTCTCCAAAAACTCCAGTGCGCCATCGTGAAGGGCGCACAGCTCCACGCCCCATTTCTCCACTTCATCTGCGCCAAAAGTATTGATACAGTGGCGGATCAAGGCCGAGGCCTTGTCATGGAACACCTTTTCCGAGATGGGCTTGCGGGGAATATCGCCGCGATACAGGTTCTCCGAACGGGTCACAGGGGTGTTGTAATCGCTCTTGAAGGACAGATCGAGAAAGGGCGTCAGCTTCAGGGACAGCAGCAGCTCTATGGCGCGGTCGAACTGGGAGAAGTTGTACTGCCCGTTGGGCAGCGTGGGCATGGAGTCCTCCGTCAGTACACCTTCAATACGGGCGTACTTAAAGCCGATCTCCTCCTGCAGCAGGGTCAGGTGGGATTTAATGTTGATGTTGGAGAGGCTGTTGAGCGTGCCCAAGTTGATCATCTGTTTCCAAATGGGCTGGATGGGGCGGAAATCCGACACATCCTCCACCACGTACTCCATCTGATCGGGGAAGCGGTACATACCCAGCGCCTTCACAGGCTCAGAGCCTGCCAGCAGTTCCAGATTCTCACGGACAGCGTGGTATTCCACCTCGTCGTAGGGCAGTGCCTCCGCGATCACCGTCTCCTCCTCTGCCAGAGATTTTCTGAACTCGTTGGGGGACATGGCGTACTTCTTGCGAATGGCGCTGCTGAGAGCGCTGACATTGGGGAAGCCGTTATTATAGGCGATGGCGGTGATGGTCTGGTCGGTGTTCCGCATATCCTCCACCGCGTGGCGCAACCGCACCTTCTCCAAATAGGCCTTAAAATTCATGCCCGTCAGCTTCTTAAACAGGCGCGAGAGATAGGAGGTGGAGAGATAGGTGGTCTCAGAGAGGTTATCCAAGCGGATGTCCTGCATATAGTTGCTCTCAATAAAGGACATGATCTGCCGTCCCCGCAGCTCGTTGTCATGGCCGCCCGAGAGGGTCACATTCCCCGCCACATAGTGGGTGGTGTTGAGATAGAACAGCAGGGAATAGCACAATTCCAGCTGCCGCAGCTCCCTGCACTCGGTGCTTTCAAAGTGGTTCAGCGCCAAATGGGACAGCATCTGCCGCAGCAGGGAGTAGTCACGCTGATCGTCCTCGGCGCTGTTGCATACCAATGTCCCCAATCTGCCGCCGCGACCTTGGGAGAAAAAGTCGTAGTCCATGCGGATGATCATCAAAAGATTACTGCCGTAGCCCGTCACGTCAAAAGGCGTGTCTGCCTCAATGAGCATCAGGCCGTTATCGTTGAGATACACGGCGCGGTTATTTACCTGCACCTGCACCTCGCCGCTGAGGATCATCAAAAAGCAGGGCGTATGCCAAAGGCGGCGCACACAGCCGCGTACAGAGAGAATATTGATCTCCTTCACAGGGGGATTGCTGGATACGTATGCCATAAAAAACCTCCGCAATGTTGGTTGTCTCCATCTTACCATTGCGTGTGCAAAAATTCAACATTGTTTTTTGCACTCAACGGCAGTTTCTCCCCCTTTTCTCCTCTCTCCTTTTGGTAAAACCAATTTTTTCGCAAAAAAGCATACAAATATTCAATTGAAACTCTGCTCTAAAACAGCTAATCTCTATGATAGAGTTATATACTACCAAGTCTGCGTCCTCTTTCCAACGAAGGGTATGTACCGGAAAGACGGCGCGGCACCGGGGTTCTCCGCAACTATCACACCGCACGCTGAGAGGAGGCGTTTTCTACGGAACTGGAACTGAAACATATTACAAAGATCTATCCCGGCGTGACCGCACTGGACGATGTGTCCATCTCCTTCAAGGAGGGGGAAGTCCACGCGCTGGTGGGTGAAAACGGCGCGGGAAAGTCTACCTTTATCAAGACCATTGCCGGCGCGATCCATCCCACTTCCGGCGAGATCTGCATCAACGGCACCAGCTATCCCCATCTCGAGCCTGCACAGGCACTGGATCTGGGTATCGCCGTGGTGTATCAGGAAATGATCCAGATGGAAGCCATGACCGTCATGGACAACATCTTCATGGGCATGAAGGACTCTTCGGGCCTTTTCGTGGACGATAAGGGCCGCGCTAAAAAGACGAAGGAGCTGCTGGAGCGTTTCCGCTGCTACGTCTCTCCCAGAGCGCTGATCCGCGAGCTGTCCATGGCCAACCGTCAGATCATCGAGATCGCCAAGGCCGTTGCCAAGCACGCCAAGGTGGTCATTATGGACGAGCCTCCCGCCTCCATCACCGTGGAGGAGCAGCAGCGCTTGTTCGAGATCATCCGCGAGCTGAAGGCCGAGGGCGTCACCGTTATCTACATCTCCCATCGCCTCGAGGAACTCTTCGAGATCTGCGACCGCATCTCCGTTCTCCGCGACGGTCAGTATGTGACCACCGTTAACGCCGCCGAGACGGACAAGCAGCAGCTCATCACCCTGATGGTGGGCCGTGAGCTCAGCGAGACCTATCCCCATAAGCCCGCCTGCGGCGAGGAGATGGTGCTCCGCACCGAGAACCTCTGCGGCAACGGCTTAGAGAACATCAACATCGACCTGCGCAAGGGCGAGATCTTGGGCTTTGGCGGTCTGGTGGGTGCAGGACGCACGGAGCTGATGCACCTTCTGTACGGCGCAGCCAAAAAGACCTCCGGCCACATCTATCTGGGGGACAAGGACGTGAACTTCCACTCTCCCTCCGACGCGCTGAAGGCCGGTATCGGCCTCATCCCCGAGGATCGCAAGTATCAGGGCTGCTTCCTGGAAAAGCCCCTTTACTGGAACATCTCCATCTCCAACATCGACACCCTCAGCCACGGCGGCTTTGTGGATACTAAGGCGGAGATGGCACAGGCAGAGGAATACAAGGGCAAGATGCGCATTAAGGCGCCTACCATGAAGCAGCTGGCGCTGTCCCTCTCCGGCGGTAACCAGCAGAAGGTGGTCATTGCCAAGGCCATGGCAGGCCTGCCCGATATTCTCATCTTCGATGAGCCTACCCGCGGCATCGACGTGGGTGCCCGCCACGAGATCTATCAGATGATGATCGACTTGACGGAGCAGGGCAAGTCCATCCTCATGGTGTCCTCCGATATGGAGGAGCTGCTGGGTATGTCTGAGCGCATCGTGGTGCTCTACGACGGTCATCAGGCCGGCATCCTCAGCAAAGACGAATTCTCGCAAGAAACCATCCTGACCCTTGCGTCCGGACTGTAATAGGGGGAAATCACAATGAGTGAACTGAATCAAATCAAACCCGTGGCAGAGGAGAAGGTAAAAAAGTCCTTCGGTCAGATCTTCTCCGACCTGTCCATGCCCATTCTGCTGGTGCTGCTCATTATCTTCTTTACCATTATGAGCGATAAGTTCTTCACCGGCCTGAACCTCACCAACATTCTGGTGCAGAACGTCCATACCGCCGTGTGTACCACCGGCGTGTTCATCATCATGGTGTCCGGCGGCTGCGACCTGTCCATCGGCTATCAGATGGCAGTTGCCGCCGTGCTGGTGGCCAAGGCCATCTCCACCGGCTCTCTGCCCATCGCGGTTGCCATTATCCTCGGCATTCTGCTGTGCATGCTGCTGGGTACTTTCAACGGCGTCATGTCTCAGGTGCTCAAGAGCCACACCATGATCGTCACCTTGGCTACCATGGCGGTGTTCCAAGGTATCGCCTACCTCATCACCGACTCTAAGAACATCCATAACCTGCCCAAGGCCTATATGTACATCGGACAAGGAAAGCTCTTCGGCTTCCTGCCCCTCAACATTGTGATCGCCGTGGTGGTCATCGTCATTGCAGGCATCATTATGGCAAAGACCTCTATCGGCCGTAAGGTCTACGCCGCCGGTGATAACCCCGAGGCTGCCCGTCTTGCCGGTCTGAACGTGAAGAAGATCAAGATTCTGGCCTTCACCTTCGCAGGTTTGCTGGTGGGTATCGCCGCCGTGCTGTTCTCCGCCCGTAACGGCTATGCCAACGCCACCACCGGTTCCGGCATCGAGTTTACCGGCATCACCGCCTGCGTGCTGGCAGGCGTGGCGCTGAAAGGCGGCGAGGGTACGCTGTGGAAGTCCATCGTGGCTGTGTACGTTCTGGGCGTGCTGACCAACGGTATGCAGCTCCTCGGCCTCGGCACCTATCCCCAGTACATCGCCAAGGGCGCACTGATGCTCATCTCCCTGTACCTGTCCAACCGCAACGCAAAGACCGCCTAAGTCCCCATCGTAACCCCATTGGTAAGTGTTCCTGTTTATCGCAGGTCATTTATAAAACAGTTTTCCCAAAATTTTAAGGAGGAAAGAAACATGAAAAAGATTATTGCTCTGCTGCTGACTCTCGTCATGGTGCTGAGCCTGGCCGCTTGCGGACAGCAGGCTCCCGCCGATGACGGCGCCGATGCTCCCGCTGACGAGCCCAAGACCGTCGCTTTCGTCGGTTTCGGCCCCGGTGACTTCTTCGACATGCTGGCCAACACCTACATGGAGACCATGAAGGCTGAGGGTTGGAATGCTGAGTACACCAGCGGTAACTTCGATCCCCCCACGCAGATCGCTGCTGCCGAGAACTACATCGCCATGGGCGTTGACGTTCTGGTCATCTGGTCTGTCGCTCCCGAGGCTATGGCCGGCGTGATCGATCAGGCTATGGCTGCCGGCATCAAGGTCATCGCTTTCGTGGCTCCCACCGAGAAGTATGACGTCCTCATGGTTTCCGAGGATGCCGCTATGGCTCAGGCCTGCGCCAAGCTGGCTGCCAAGTGGGTCGACGAGACTTATGCTGACGCCGCTGACGGTTCTCTGGATGTTGCCGTGTTTACCTGCCGCGCTGCTGAGACCGGCGTTGTTCAGGGCGACGTGCTGCTGACCATGGCTGAGTACTCCACCAAGATCGGCAATGTTACCGAGATCGAGTGCGAGGACGAGACTCCCGCTACCGGCCTTACCAAGATGGAGAACCTGTACACCACCAACCCCGAGATCAAGCTCTTCCTCTCCGCTCACAACGGTCTGGCTCAGGGTATCAGCAACTTCTACACCGGCATCAACTCCCCCGTCACTGACTACTCCGACATGGGTATCTTCTGCATCAACGGTGATACCGCTGTCTATGACATGATCAAGGCCTCCACCGAGGGCACCAACCCCCTGCGTGGTACCGTCATGACCGGCTCCGTCCAGGATACTGCCAACGAGCTGCGTGACATGGTCGTGGGTATTGTTGACGGCACCGTCGAGGTTGGCCACATCCAGAAGGCCGGCACTCTGTTCGTCTATGCCGACACCATCGATGAGTTCCAGTCCACCGGCACTGTCACTTCCGTGACCAACGCTGACTTCGGTCTGTAATTTATCCTCGGTAGATTCACAGAATTGAATTTCAAAGGGCGCGTGCGTGTTTCGCGCACGCGCCCTCCTTTCCCTTGCCGCTCCCACCGGAGAAAAAGAACCCTCTTTTTCTGCGCTGAGCGCAGCAAACAAACGAGAAAGCGAGGCTACAACATATGAGCAAAGTTTTGGGCCTTTCCTTTGGCCGCAAGATGAGCAACTGTGAGGTCATGGTCAAGCACGCCCTCAACGCCTGCAAAGAGGCAGGTCACGAGGTGCAGTTTATCCGCGTCAACGACCTCGACATCAAGGACTGCACCGGCTGCATCGCCTGCACCGTGGGTATGATCATGGGCAAGCGCGGCGACTGCGTGCTGAAAGACGATTTCCACATTCTGGACGAGGCCATGATGGAGGCAGATGCCATCATCTACGGCTGCCCCACCTTCGAGATGACTCCCACCGGCACCTTCAAGACCGTGTGCGACCGTCTCGGCCCCTCCCACGACATCTCCTTCCGCAAGGTGGCTATCGAGGAAGGCCTTGCCGCCGGCAAGAGCCCCGAGCAGCTGCCCGATATGCGCTCCCTTAAGCCCCGTGTTGGTGCTTTCTTCTCCGTGGGCGGCGCTATGACCAAGAACTGGCTGGCCTTCATGCTGCCCACCATGTACTGCATGTCCATGTCTCAGGGCATCGACATCGTGGACACCTTCGAGTATCACGGCGCCATGGCCTATAACCATGTGGTGGGCAATCAGCCCATGATGGATCGCTCTTGGAAGATGGGCGAGAACGTGGCTGACGCACTGGCTCATATGGACGACGAAAACGAGCGCAGCCGCTGGCGCGGCGACCACGAGGGCGTGTGCCCCGTGTGCCACTGCGACATGCTGACCGTCAGCAATGGCGGCGAGGTGGTGGAGTGCCCCGTGTGCGGCATTTACGGCACGGCCTCCATCGTGGACGGCAAGCTGAAGGTACACTTCTCCGAGGCGGAGCAGGCCCGTTCCCGCCTGACCTACGCAGGTAAGCTGGAGCATTCCACTGAGATCAAGACCTGCGCTGCACCTCCGGGCCAGATCCCCAATCTGCCCGAACTGCTGGCCCCCTTCAAGTGGGAGGACTAAGTTCATTATCCAACAGGGTGTCCCCATTGTCGGACACCCTGTTTTTTGCCTCAAAAATCTAATATTGTTCCCCTTTTCTCCTCTTATATCATTCCAATGTACGAAATTCTTTCTATATTTGACTTTCCTCTTTACGCTCTATGGTACATTTGGTATCATGGACACAAGATACATTTATGAAGGAGGCCGCCCTTATGCATCCTAAGTTCCCCCATCTTTTCGACCCCATCACCATCCGCGGCAAGGTCTATAAAAACCGCCTTATTGCCGCCCCCACCATGTTTGCCCACTCCATCTTCACCATTCCTCCCATGAAGGAGAATGTCTACCGCATGGTGGAGAACCGCGCCTAGGGCGGCTTCGCCGCTGTGTCTACCGGTGAGCATCCCGTCAACGCCGAGGAAGGTACTGCCCTCTTCTACGAGCATCACATGGACTTCACCAAGACCGAGGGCCCTGACTTCGAGGCCATTAAGGAGTACGCCGACCGCATTAAGAAGCACGGCGCACTTTGCTACTTCGAGTTCTGCCACGAGGGCGCCCGCGCCGAGCATAACCCCCCCTATTCCCCTTGGGGCCCCGATGGCTATGCCCGCGACGACGGCGTGGAGGTCAAAGCTCTCGATCTTCCCATGATGGAGAAGATTTGCAACGACTTCTATAACATCTCCGCTTACGCCAAGGCCTGCGACTTTGACGGTATTCTCGTCCACGGCGGTCACGGCTTCATTATGCAGCAGTTTATCTCCCCTTGGACGAACCACCGCACCGATGAGTTCGGCGGTTCTATGGAAAACCGCGCCCGTTTCCCCAAGATGCTCATTGACGCCTGCCGCCGCGGTATCGGCGAGGATGGCATCATCGAGCTGCGCTTCTCCGCCGAGGACGGCGTGGAGGGCGGCATGACCATCGATGACACGGTGGAATTCTGCAAGGAGATCGACGGTCTCGTGGACATCATCCATGTGTCCAACGGCCTTAAGTGGGCCGGCAATCAGACCAAGACCTTCTCCTCCTTCTTAGAGCCCCACGGCATTAACGTGGAGTACGCCGCCAAGATTAAGGCCGCCGTTACCAAGTCCAAGGTGGCCGTGGTGGGCGGCTTCAACAGCCCCGAGCACTGCGAGGAAGTGCTGGCAGCAGGCAAGGCCGACTTCATTGAGCTAGCTCGTCAGGGCTTCGCCGATCCCGACTTCCCCAATAAGGCACTGAACGGACAGGAGGACTCCATCCGCCGCTGCATCCGCTGCTTTGGCTGCTATCCCGGCTTCTGCGAGCATCCCACCGATATTCCCCTATTTGAAAAACTGGGCCCCGAGGAGGCCATGAAGATCTATACTCCCTTCGCTATGGGTAAGTGCGCCATCAACCCCAACTCCGGCTTCGGCTGGTATCCCGAGACCATGCCCCAGCCCGAGGCAAGCCACAAGGTGCTGATCGTGGGTGGCGGCGTGGGCGGTCTGCAAGCTGCCATCACCTGTGCCCAGCGCGGTCATAAGGCGGTGCTGGTGGAGAAGTCCGACCGTCTCGGCGGCACTATGAACTTCACCGATGTGGACGAGGATAAGGTGGACATCCGTAACTTTAAGAACCTCCTCATCCGCGAGGTTACCGAGTGCGGCACCGATATTCGCCTGAACACCACCATGACTAAGGAACTCCTCGACGAGGTAAAGCCCGATGTGGTGATCCTCGCCGTGGGCGGCAAGCTGGTGCCCGCCCCCATTGAGGGTGTGGAGAACGCCCGCGATGTGATGGCGGCCTACTACGATCTCGATAATGTGGGCAAGAAGGTGGTCATGGTGGGCAGCGGCCTCACCGCCTGCGAGGTGGCCCTGCACCTTGCCAACAATGGCCGCGATGTGACGGTGCTGTGCCGCCGCGATATGATGGCCTACGAGACCTTCGGCTATTACCGTAACGCTCTGTTGGACGCTATGGACGCACGCGGCATCCATCAGATGCTGAAAACCAAGACCCTCTCCATCGCCAAAGACGGCGTGACGGTGGAAAAGGACGGCGAGAAATTCGTCGTTCCCGCCGATACGGTCATCTATTCCACGGGTATCCGTCCCGATACCGCCGCAGTGGAGGAATTGAAGGCACTGGCAGGGGATGTCCCCGTCAAGGTTATCGGCGATGCCCTCGCCAGCGGCAAGATGGGTGACGCGGTCCGCGGCGGCTACATGGCTGCTATGGAGATCGTGTAAACCCTTTTCCCCTGACAGGATAAACGCCCCGAAGCAACCGCTTCGGGGCGTTTTGTTATTCTGCGTTCTCCTCCACAACAGGCTACTGCCGTCCCGTATGGTCGATGGTGTATTCCCCCTCCAACAGCAGTTCCGAGATAGGTACCACCGTAAAGCCCTCATGGATGAGATACTCCAAAATCTGGGGCAGCGCCTCGGGGGTATGTAAGGCGGCATTGTGGAACAGGACGATGCTCCCCTCCTTCACCCGGGAAGTGACCCGCTCACAGATGGTGGCGGCATCGTAGTCCTTCCAATCAAGACTGTCCACATCCCACTGAATGGGCTCCATGCCCATAGAGCGGATGGCGGCGATCACATGGTCATCGTACTCCCCGTAAGGGCAGCGGATCAGGGTAGGTGTCACCCCTGTGATGGCGGCGATCTTCTCATTGCAGGCCGTCACATCGGCGATAATCTCCTCAGCGCTGAGGCTGTTATAGTGGGCGTGGTCATTGGAGTGGTTCATGATCTCCATGCCCGCATCGTGAAGCTGCGCCACCGACTCGGGATACCGCTCCACCCAATCTCCCACCACGAAAAAGGTGGTCTTTACATTATACCGCCCTAAAATGTCGATAAGCTGCTCCGTATCCTCGTTGCCCCACGCGGCGTCGAAGGAGATGGCGCAGCGTTTGTCGGAGGTCTCCACCGAGTAGATGGGCAGCTGCCGCTCCGTTGTAGATACCGCCGTGGAGGCAGGAAACAGCACGGCGCAGAAGATGCCCACCGCCGCCAGCGCCGTCACAGCACCCACAATAACACCACGCCGCAGGAAGATAATACGCCTGCCTTCCCGCTGCTCCTCCGTGTCCTTCTTTCCTGATCTCCATTTCATACCATCCCGTCCTTTCGCCATCAGTATACGCGGCGAAAGGCAGAAAAAGACCGCGCGGCGGCTGCCGCGCGGGCTCTCGTCATATATAGGCTGTTGCTTATGCCTTCCACAGGCCGTGGAGGTTGCAGTACTCATACACTGCCTCCACCTCGTCGCCCTCGCACAGGGAGAAGCAGACCTTGGGGGCCTCACCGGGCTTGAGGCACTTGCGCTGGTTGCCCTGCTTGGTCTGGAGGGACACCCACTCGATATAGTGCTCAGGCAGCATGGGATGCTCCACAGCGCCCACGGTCACATAGACCTTGCCGTCCTTCACCTCATAGACGGGAACATGCTTTTCCAGTGCGCCATCGGTGGTGCCGGGAACCAGCTCTGCCATCTTCTCGCCGCAGCATACCACAGGCACACCGCTGTCCTTGACCTTGGCAATGATGTTGCCGCAATGCTTGCAAATATAGAACTTCTGCTCCATGAGTTATACCTCCTGTAAATGGAATGTTTGCGTAAACGCTATCTTAATTATACCCCAAAACATCCCTGTGTCAAGGCGTGGACAAAAAACAAACACACCCAGCAGTTTCTGTCGGGTGTGTTAACTTTATTCTCTTTTTTAGATATTCACGCTGCCGCGGCCCACTTCAGGCTCATCTTCCCGTGTACAGCGCTCATACTCCACCTTCATCACCGCGTCGATGGTATGGCGGCCGTAATCGTCGAGCATGGCATAGCGGGTCAGCAGCTCCTCGGTATTCTCCGTGAGATAAAATGCCGCATCATCGCCCAGAGCCTTAATGCCCAGCGCCTTGCAGATCTGCAGCACGGTATCGAAACTGGAGCCACCTACGCCATTGTGAAGCGCACTGTTCACCGTGGACAGGGGAACTCCCACCGCGAAAGCAAACTGGCGTACACTTCTGTACTGCTTGCTGATCTCGCTGCGAATAATTCTCGTAAGGTTATCCATCTTATTTTTCCCCTTTCGCACTCCACATTTTGGTCTAAAGAATTTCCAATATTAGGCAATTGCATTATACACCATTCTTTCCCCTTGTGCAAGATGCATATGACCAAATTCATAAATTTTTTATATCTCACAGAGAAACATTTTCCTGTTTTTTGTCGTTATTTCACGGAAGATGCGCCTTTTTACTCCCTTCGTGAGAAAGACTCTTTTATTTTCCCGTCGGGTATGGTAAACTATACAAGTTATCGGAGCAAATTTTTCCGTCCGATCCTTTGAAAAAGGAGTACGTTATGAAAATTATTATTGTCGGCAACGGTAAAGTTGGCTTTGCCATTGCCCAGACCCTCTCTCAGGAAGGACACGACATCACCATCGTGGACGGCAGCGCCACCGCCCTGCGCCGCAGCGAAGGCACGCTGGACGTTATGTGTCTGGAGGGCAACGGCGCGTCCATCTCCGTCCTCATCGACGCAGGGGCACGCCACGCCGATCTGGTGATTGCTGTCACCAACCACGATGAGACGAATCTGGTGTGCTGCCTCATCGCCAAGAAGCTGGGTGCCCGCCACACGGTGGCCCGTGTCCGCAACACGGACTATCGCCGCGACGCCGAGATGCTGAAGCGGGAGATCGGCCTGGACATGGTCATTAACCCCGACCTTGCCGCCGCCCGTGAGATCGCCCACATCCTCTCCTTCCCCGCCGCCTTTATCGCCGAGCCTTTCGCCCGCGGTTTGATCTCCATGATCGGCGTGCAGCTGACAGAGGAGGACACCATTTGCGGTAAGCCTTTGAAAGAGCAGCGTCAGCGTCAGGCGGAGGTACTGTTCTGCGCCGCAGAGCGCAACGGCGAGTATCTCATCCCCAACGGCGAATACGTCCCCACCAGCGGCGACAACCTCTACATGGTAGGCAGCAACAAAGAGCTGCAGAAGATGCTGCGCTACATGGGCAGAACGTGGAACAAGGTAAAGAACGTATCCGCCCTCGGCGGCAGCCGCACCGCCATGTATCTGGCGTGGGAGCTGCAGCACACGGGCTGCCGCGTGCGCATTGTGGAAAAAGATCCCGAGCGCAGCCGCATTCTCTCCGCCGAGATCCCGCAGGCGGTGATCATCTTGGGCGACGGCTCGGACAACGCCCTGCTGCAGCAGGAGGGCATCCTCGATGCCGATGC
>JAZQMH010000104.1:0-7013 GCA_045543255.1 Vescimonas sp. | reverse complement strand
GGCCGTCACACCCCCTTCTTCAACAACTATCGTCCTCAGTTCTACTTCCGTACCACCGACGTTACCGGCGTCATCACCCTGCCCGAGGGCACTGAGATGTGCATGCCCGGCGACAACGTCGACATGAAGGTCGAGCTGATCACCCCCATCGCTATCGAGAAGGGTCTGCGTTTCGCTATCCGTGAGGGTGGCCGTACCGTGGGTTCCGGCGTCGTTATCGAGATCGAGGAGTAATCTAACTCTTATACGATAAAAAAAGACACGCGCAAGCGTGTCTTTTTTTATTTATGTTGTTGGATAGCGCAAATCTGTCTGAAACCCGCCTTGGCCTGTGAAGATAATATCGCCGCCGATGAGCTGTTCCCCTGCAAGGTAGAGGTTGACCTGTACCCCATCGGGAATGTGGGGATAATTGGTGACGGAATAGGTAACGCGGCGCACGGTAACCCCTGCAAAATCTGTAAAGGGAAGACCCTGCTCGGATTGCATTTTGCCGTAAGCTGTCCATTCTTCATCCCAGCTGTCCGGCAGGCGCATATCCAGCGTTTCCACGGGGGCGGCCTCCACCTGCCAGCCGAGATTTTGGAGAAACTCCACCTGCGAAGTTTCCGTAGGCAGCATAATAGCATCGTCAGCGCTGTCCTTCCCGCTGAAGCAGCCCGCCAAAATAGGGACAGCCAGCACCAACAGCACCAAAAGTGCCCCTGTAAAGCGCAAGCGCCGCCGTGTGATATGATAGATTTTCATGTTCCTCAACTCCTTTGGTGATACTTATTCCAAAAGACGGGGAAGTATGCTATACTGGATAAAAAAGCGGAAGGGAAGAGGACGATGGAACGACTGGATAAGCTGATTGCCGCCTGTGGAGCGGCATCCCGCCGAGAAGTGAAAACGCTGGTGAAGCAAGGCCGCGTCCGGGTGGATGGGGTCTTGGCCGCCGCTGCCGATGTGAAGGTGGATGAGAACACCGCCGTTATCACGGTGGATGGAGTGGAATTGAAGTACGAGAAATTCGTCTATGTGCTGCTCCATAAGCCTGCCGGCGTCCTTACCGCCACGGAGGACAAGCGGCAAGCCACCGTCCTTGATTTGCTTCCCGAGGAGTACCGCAAGCGGGGGCTTGCTCCTGTGGGGCGGCTGGACAAGGACACGGAGGGCTTGCTGCTGCTGACGGACGATGGAGAGTTGACCCACCGTTTGCTGTCCCCCAAGTACCATGTGGATAAGGTGTACTACGCCCGCGTGGAGGGGACACCCGATGAGGCTGACCAAGCCGCCTTTGCCGCAGGGATGGAGCTGAGCGACTTTACCTGTCTGCCTGCGGAGCTGACCCTCTTAGGTGCGGGTGAATGCCTTGTGACGGTGCGGGAGGGGAAGTTCCACCAAGTCAAGCGGATGCTGGCCTCCCGTGGAAAGCCTGTGACCTACCTTAAGCGCCTCTCCATGGGCCCTCTGCAACTTGACGAAAATGTAGAGGCGGGAAAGTGGCGTTTGTTGGGAAAAGAAGAGGTTTTGGCATTGCAAACAGTGTGCGGATTGACCTCATATGACAAAGCCGTAAAAAAATAACGCTATTTTTTGTGGAAAAGATAAAAAAGTGCTTGCAAATCCGTGATTGTGACGATATAATAGGAAAAGATATTAAACAGATTGCACAAGGCAAATTGCACAAAGCAATTTGCACAATGATATTCGTGAGAATGTCACAGGAGTGGGAGGAGCGCGTCATGTCCGGTAGAATTTTTCAGAATGTAGTGCTGCAGTTTAAGGAGACCACCGAGCGTACCATCGGCGTTATTGATACCGAGGGTACTGTGATCGCTTGCAGCGAGCTGACCGGTATCGGCAAGAAGTGGAACAAGTATGTGGACGCTATCGTCGCCGCCGAGGGCGAGTGCGTAGTGCTGGAGGGCAAGACCTTCAAGGCGCTGCCTTCTTGGGGTGGTCATTTTGACTATGCCGTCTTTGCCAACGGTGATGATGCCATTGGTCATACGGTCTGCTCCATGGCTGCTGTGGCGCTGAACACCGCCAAGAGCTACTATGAGGAGAAGCACGACAAGGGCTCCTTCATTAAGAACATCATCTCCGACAACATTCTCGTCTCCGACATCTATATGCGCGCCAAGGAGCTCCACGTGGCAGCTGAGGTGAATCGCGGCGTGTTCGTCATCCGCGGTGTGGATGAGCGCATGGAAACTGCCCCCATGGAGCAGATCCAGAACCTGTTCCCCGACCGTCAGAACGACTTCGTGCTGAGCGTGGGCGAGCAGGATGTGGCCCTCATTCATCAGATGGACAAGACCGCCGGCGCACAGGAGCTGGATCGCGTGGCACAGCGCATTGAAGAGGCCCTGCGTATCGACGGCGAGAGCACCGTGTTCGTGGGTATCGGCACCATGTCTCAGCATCTCCGCGAGCTGGCCAAGTCCTACAAGGAGGCACAGATCGCCATCGAGGTGGGCAAGGTCTTTGACACCGAGCGCTATGTCATCAACTATGAAAATCTGGGTATCGGCCGTCTGATCTATCAGCTGCCTACCACCCTGTGCGAGATGTTCCTGCAGGAGGTCTTTAAGAAGAACCCCATTGATGCGTTGGATCAGGAGACCCTGTTCACCATCTACAAGTTCTTTGAGAATAACCTCAACGTCTCCGAGACCGCCCGCAAGCTGTTCGTCCACCGTAATACGCTGGTGTATCGTCTCGAGAAGATCAAGAAGCTCACCGGCCTTGACCTCCGTGAGTTCGACGATGCTATCACCTTCAAGGTAGCCCTCATGGTGAAGAAGTATCTCACCAGCCGCGGCATCGACGCATAATCTGTGATACTTAGAAAGTGACCGACAAAAGTCGGTCACTTTTTTTGTTTTGGGAACATTTTTCTCTATTGTTTCGTCTAATCCATAGCTGGAAGGAAAAGGTTGAAAAAAACGAAGGATTCTTGTTGCCATTTGCCGTATATTCATATATAATGTTGAGTGTGTGCTTTTTTAGCCACAATATGTTGCATTTTTTGGATATTCGAGGTGCGCTATGATTCGACTGAAAGAAGCGGAAAAAACCTACGAAAACGGCACAAAGGCGGTGCGCGGCATCTCCTTTCAGATAGACGACGGCGAGTTCGTGTTTCTGGTGGGCCCTTCTGGCTCGGGTAAGTCCACCATCATTAAGATGCTGACGGGAGAGGTTGTACCCACCGGCGGCCGCGTGATGGTCAACGGCTTTTCCATGAGCCGTATTGCCGAGCGGCAGATCCCTCTGATGCGCCGCACCATCGGCGTGATTTTTCAGGACTTCCGTCTCATTGGGACAAAGACCGTGTATGAAAACCTTGCCCTTGCTATGCGGGCTGTGGGTGCCACACCCCGTGAGATCCGCGGGCGTATCCCCTATGTGCTGAATCTGGTGGGCCTGCGTGGTAAGGAGAACAGCTTCCCCGATGAGCTCTCCGGCGGTGAGCAGCAGCGTGTGGCGGTGGCCCGTGCGCTGGTGAATAACCCCAGCACCATCGTGGCCGATGAGCCTACAGGCAACCTGGATCCTGCCAAGTCTTTGGAGATCATGACCCTGCTGGAGCGCATTAACGCGCTGGGCACGACGGTGATCGTGGTGACCCATGAGCGGGGCCTGGTGAACCATTTTAAAAAGCGGGTGATCTACCTGCAGGAAGGTCAGGTGACGGGCGACGCCACAGGCCGCTATGAGGGGGTGCGCCAATGAAACACAATTTCGGCTATTTCATCCGCGAGGGCGCGAAGAATATGTTCTCCCACGGCTTCATGTCCTTCGCCGCCATTGGCGTGACGGTGGCGTGTCTGCTGATTATGGGCACGTTCACACTCGTGGCCTACAATGTGAACGAAAATCTCTCGGAGCTCCAGCGTGAAAACGCGGTGGTGGCCTTCGTGGACGATACTCTTAACGATGCCCACGCCAAGGAGCTGCAGGAAGAGCTGATGAAGGTGGAGAATGTCTCCTCTTGCACCTTCGTCTCCCGTGAGGAGGCCCGCGACAACTACGTGGACAATTACGATGAGGACGATCTCTACACCGATCTGAGCGCCGACGTGTTCCGTCACCGCTATGTGATCCATCTGGAAGATCCTTCTCGGATGGCGGAGACCAAGGCGGCGGTGGAGAATGTAGAGGGTATTGCCAAAGCCCGCGGCGACGAGGCCATCTCCAACGGCTTCATCACCCTGCGGAATGTGGCAAGTCTTGTGTCCATCGCGCTGGTGGCGGTGCTGCTGCTGGTTTCCCTGTTTATCATGTCCAACACCATTAAGCTCACCACCTTTGATCGCCGCGAGGAGATCGCCATTATGAAGATGGTGGGTGCCACCAACGGCTTCATCCGCTGGCCCTTCGTGTTTGAGGGCTTGCTGCTGGGTCTCTTGGGCGCAATCGCAGCCTTCCTGCTGCAGTGGCTGCTGTATGCCGCCATGTGCCGCGGCATCTCTGCCTCCGATACGCTGCAGCTGCTGCGGATCGTGCCCTTTGCCCGCATTTGGAAGGTGGTCGCCATCGTCTTTGGCGCTACGGGTCTGCTGGTGGGCGTAGGCGGCTCTACCATGGCTATCCGCCGCTTCCTGAAGGTATAACGAAGAAAAGGTACTTACTTATGAAACGACACTCTATCCGATCCATTCTCTCTTTTGTGCTTGCGCTGTTGATGCTGCTGAGTATGACGGCGTCTGCCTTTGCCACGGAAGGTGAGGACAACAAAAAGGCTGAGGCCGATTCCGTCCGTCAGGAGTGGAACGATCTGCAAAACAAGATCGAGGCCAAGCGCGAGGAAATGAGCGACATTGAAGCGGAGCTGAAGAAGGTACAGAAGGATAAAGCCAACACCCAGTATGAAAAAACCCTGTTGGATCAGCGCAATGCCGCGCTGCAGGCGGAGATCAACCTTTTGCAGGAGCAGATGGGTGTGACGGAGCAGTGCATCGCCGCCAATCTGGAACTGGAGAAGGAGCAGACGAAGCTGTTCCACGAGCAGATCCGCATGGAGGAAGAGCGGGGTATCAGCTCCTACTGGTCGGTGCTGTTTAAGGCCACCAGTTTTGCCGATCTCATCAGCCGTATCGACTTCGTCAACGAGATCGTGGAATATGAGCGCAGCATCATTGAAGGACTGCGGGATACCCGCGATCAGCTGGCTGCCGACCGTGAGGTGCTGGAGCAGCAGAACGCCGATATGGATGCTGCCGTGGTGACGCTGGAGCATAAAATCGCCGACAGTATGAAGCTGCTGGCAGAGTATACGGCGACGGAAGAGGGTATGCAGGCGGAGTACGATGCCATTAAGGCGGAGGCCGACGCACTGGATGACCTGATCGCCGCAGCAGAGCAGAAGGCCATTGAGCTGGGTCTGACGGACATTGTGGGTACGACAGGCGGTTATGAGTGGCCCTGCGCCTCCATTCGCTGGATCACCTCTATGTTCGGTGGGCGTCAGTCCCCCGGTGGTATCGGCAGTACCAACCACAAGGGCGTGGACATTGGTACGCCTATGCGCACCCCCATTTTGGCAGCTAAGAGCGGCACGGTCACTTGGGCTAGCTGGAACGGCGGCTATGGTGAGTGCGTCATCATTTACCACGGTAAGGGTAACTCCACTCTCTACGGTCATTTGGACAACGGCGCCTACAATGTCAAGGTGGGTGATACGGTGCGGCAGGGCGATGTGATTGCTTGGTCCGGCACCACCGGTAACTCCACCGGCCCCCATCTCCACTTCGGCATTAAGGAGAACGATACGTGGGTCGATCCCCTCAACTATCTCACCGGCTGGCATTACTACGGCTAAGAATTGGATAAACAAGCCCCTCGCACCATACACTGGTGCGGGGGGATGTTTTTGTGTACGGCTATGTGGTGGAGGGACAGGCGGGCAGCATGGACTGTCGGCAGATACTGGGTATGTGGTTTTGGCGCTTGACGCTGCCTGCGGAGGGGGCGTTTTGCAGCCTGCGCCGCCGCAGGTGGTGGCGTAAGCTGCAAAGCGCGGGGGTGCGTCGCGCCGTATTGCCCGACCATCTCACCGCCGAGGGCGTGCGGTGGGGGATCGAGCCTGTGGAGGTCTACACCCTGCGCCGCGCAATGCTGCCACAAATTTTGGATCGCTGTCCTTCGCTGAGCGGCAAGTCGGTGCGCCTTGCCGCCCCCTATGTGACGGCGGCAGTAGGGGCAGCGGCTGAAGTTTTGGCCCGGCGGGCGCGGTATGTGGACTTGCAGGTGGGGCAGGGCGGCGAGGCGCTGGCGGCGCACCTGCAGCGACGGTACGGTTTGGCGGTAGGGGCGGTGGGCACAGTGGCGCTGACGGTGGATTTTGGCAGCGGCAGCTTGGGGCGGTGCATCGCCTTGGGAGAGGACTGCGCGGCGCGTCAGCAGGTGGCGTATCATGTCGAAAAGTTGGCTGCTGCGGGCATTGAGGCGCAGGAACAGCTCCTTTCGGCACTATTTGGTGCAGGATATCTGGAAAAAGAGGAAATTCAAGTGAAAACTATCCGGTTCAACGCTTGACATAGGGCGGGAAAATCACTATAATTAGCGTGTTATGCTATGATTATTACTCGCACTGTATCCATAGGGCGCAGTGCGGACGATAGAAAGGAATTGTGCAGCATGGTGAAAGAGTATAAAATGAGTCAGGCCCGTAAGGACGAGTTGGAGGCAGAGCTGCTTTACAGCAAAACCACCCGCGCCGACGAGATCGCCGAGCTCATCAAAGAGGCCAGAGGTTTTGGTGACCTCAGCGAAAACAGCGAATATGACGAGGCGAAAAACGAGCAGGGTAAACTCTACTCCCGCATCGCCGAGCTGGAGGAGATCCTGCTGCATGCCGTGGTGGTGGACGAGGCTGAGGATCTGGGCAAGGTGTCCATCGGCAGCCGCGTGACCGTGGTGCGTCTGGGCGACGAGGCCGTGATGACCTACAGCATCGTGGGCTCTCAGGAGGCCAACGTTATGGAGAAGAAGATCTCCGAGGATTCCCCCTTCGGCAAGGC
>JAZQMH010000103.1:0-5426 GCA_045543255.1 Vescimonas sp. | reverse complement strand
GACTACAACGAGCTGCTGGCCAACCCCGAGGTCGAGGTCGTTCACGTTCTGACTCCCAATGTCGCCCACCGTCCCATCACCGTGGCCGCCTTTGAGGCCGGCAAGCACGTCATGTGCGAGAAGCCCATGGCTCACACCTCTGAGGACGCCAAGGCCATGATCGACGCCTGGAAGAAGAGCGGCAAGAAGTTCACCATCGGTTATCAGAACCGTTTCCGTCCCGAAATCCAGATGCTCCACAAGAGCTGCGAGCAGGGCGAGCTGGGCGAGATCTACTTCGCCAAGGCTCATGCCATCCGTCGCCGCGCCGTTCCCACCTGGGGCGTGTTCCCCAACAAGGCCCTGCAGGGCGGCGGCCCCCTCATCGACATCGGCACCCATGCACTGGACATGACCCTGTGGATGATGAATAACTACGAGCCCGTGTCCGTCACCGGTCAGGTGTTCTACAAGCTGGGTAATCTCCAGCAGGCCACCGAGGGCAATATGTTTGGCCCCTGGGATCCCGAGACCTACGAGGTGGAGGATTCCGCTTTCGGTATGATCAAGTTCGCCAACGGCGCTGCCATCCAGCTGGAGGCTTCCTGGGCCCTCAACGTGCAGACCTCCCGTGAGGCTTCCACTACCCTGTGCGGCACCAAGGCCGGCGCTGAGGTCTATTCCGGCATGAGCTTCCCCAACAATAAGCTCATCATCAACCGCGGTCACAACGGCATGCTGACCGACGAGGAGATCTGCGGCGCAGGTAACGTTGCCTACTTCGAGGGCGGTCTGGGTGAGGAGCCCGGTCTGGCCGAGGCCCGTCAGTGGCTCAACGCCATCCTGACCGATGGTGAGCCTCTGGTTAAGCCCGAGCAGGCCTTCAAGGTCACCCAGATCCTCGAGGCTATCTATGAGTCCTCCGCTACCGGTAAGGAAGTCGTTCTGGGCTAATCCGTCTACACTACAGGGTCGGACTGCGGTCTGACCCTGTCATGGCATATTTTGAAAGGAGTCGATCCACATGAGCAGAATTAAGACCTGCGTGAGCCTGTATAGCTTGCAGGATGAGTATCTCAATCACCGTATGGATCTTCTGGGTTGCATGCGCTACGCCAAGGAGTGCGGCGCCGAGGGCGTGGAGATCCTGCCCGACCAGATGATCAAGGGTGCGCCCCATCCTTCCGAGGAAGAGCTGAATAAGTGGCACGCCGCCGTGGCTGAGACCGGCCTTAAGCCCGTCATCGCCGATGTGTTTTTGAACACCAACCTCTATAAGAACCGCAATCTGACCCGCCGCGAGTGCATCGACCTGCTGATCGACGAGATCAAGCTGGCAGACAAGATGGGCATCCGCATGCTCCGCTTTGTCTCCATGGTGCCCTACTGGGTTCTCGAGCCCCTGCTGCCCTACTGCGAGCAGTATGATGTCACCGTGGCAGTGGAAGTCCACGCCGGTATGGCTTTCGATGAGCCCGCAACTCTCTCCTTCATCGAGGAGATGAAGCGTCTTGACAGCAAGTATATTGGTCTCGTTATTGATACGGGTATCTTCTGCCGCCGCTTCCCCCGTGTGGTGCGCCAGTATGAGGAGTCCGTGGGCTCCAGCCCCGTGATGTTTGACTTCATCGAGTCCACCTTCGATGACAACGGCAACGATTTCCACCAGTACATGAAGAAGGCCGGCTGGAAGTTCCCCGCCGAGATCGATGCTCAGCTCAACGACCACGACCGCATGATGGCACACATCATGGACGGCTATGAGAACTATCCCTATGAGGTGCTGGACGAGTATCTGCCCTATATCAAGCATTTCCACTTCAAGATGTTCGAGATGACCGAGGAAGGCCCCGAGTACTCCATGGATTACAAGAGCCTCCTGCAGTATCTCCACGATCACGATTGGGATGGCTATGTGTCCACCGAGTATGAGGGCAACCGCTTCACGCTGGCAGGTATGCCCATGCAGGAGAAGAAGCAGGTAGCCATGCAGCAGGCCTATCTGCAGGCTTGCCTCAAGGAAATTCAGGGCTAAGGAGGCGTAAGGTATGTTTGATAATAACGTATTTATTGCAGGTACTTGCACCAACGCCGTGGAGAACGGCGCTGTGGTGGGCTACGAGCTGCAGACGAACATCACGTACTACCGCGGCATCCCCCTGTCCATGGTGGAGTTCATCAAGGTAGAGGTGGACGGCGTTGAGGCCAATGTGGAGGATATCCGCATCAGCGTGGATCATAACGACTGGTTCACCATGAAAGAGGCGGAGACCGTCACCACTTACAAGTGGGAGTACGGTGAGCCCCTCTATATCCGCGTGCTGGGCGAGGGTTTGAGCGTTGGCAAGCACAAGGTGCAGCTGACGGTGGCGACCCGCACCGCCTACATTCCCGTCCCGCTGGTGGGCGTGAAGGTGCGCGAGGTTGAGATCGCCTGAAAAAAAGAGCCCTGCGGGGCTCTTTTTTACAATTCCCTGTCGCTTTTTACGAAAGGGTCATGTATAATATACGAAGCAAGAAATTTTAGAGAAATCGAGGGATCACCTATGGAAAAGTATGTATTTGGTATCGACCTTGGCGGCACTACCGTCAAGCTGGGCCTTTTGAGTGTGGAAGGTGAACTGCTGGATAAGTGGGAGATCCCCACCAATACCGCCAATGGCGGCGCAACGATCCTGCAGGACATCGCTGCGGCGCTCCGCGGCAAGCTCAACGAAAAGGGCATTGAGAAGGACGAGGTCTTGGGCGCAGGTATGGGCGTTCCCGGCGCCGTGCTGGAGGATCGCTATGTCAAGCCCTGCGTGAACCTCAACGGCTGGGGCGGCGATGTGGCAGGTGCGCTCTCTGACCTGTGCGGCTTCCCTGTTAAGGCTGCCAATGATGCCAACGCGGCGGCACTGGGCGAGATGTGGCGCGGCGGCGGCGAGGGCTGCGACAATGTGGTGTTCGTTACGCTGGGTACCGGTGTTGGCGGCGGCATCATCGTGGAGGGTAAGCTCCTCTCCGGCGTCCACGGCGCGGCAGGCGAACTGGGTCACATCAAGGTCAACACCGCCGAGACGGAGTGCTGCGGCTGCGGCAAGAAGGGCTGCTTGGAGCAGTACGCCTCCGCCACGGGCATTGTCCGCGAGGCCAATCGTCTCCTCAAGGAAAGCGATGCCCCCTCTGCCCTCCGCGAGTTGGAGAAGGTCACTGCCAAGGATGTGTTTGACTATGCCAAGCAGGGCGATGCCATGGCAAAGGATGTGGTGGCTTTCTTCGGCGAGACGCTGGGCCGTGCCCTTGCCATCGTGTCCTGCGTGTGTGACCCCGAGGTGTTCGTCATCGGCGGCGGCGTGTCTGCCGCAGGTCAGGTGATTCTCGATGTGGTGGCAGATGCCTTCGTCCGCAATGCCTTCCCCGCCTCCGAGGGAACGCGTTTCACCTTGGCGAAGCTGGGCAACGATGCCGGTGTCTACGGTGCTGCCCGTTTGATTCTCGGCGCATAAGTAAGCGTAAAAGAACACGCCACTCTCTGCGGGGAGTGGCGTGTTTTGCATAATGTGGCAGGCGAGGAGAGAAGTTGTTGCAGAAATTGCCCTTTCGGGCAAAACACTTGCCTGCGGCGTGTGTTTGGGGTAAAATAAGGGCAGAAACTTTCAACAGGAGGGCGCGTATGGAGTTTTGGAAAATGAACGGCGCAGGCAACGACTTTGTGGTGCTGAACAACATGGATGGCAGCATCGACCCTAAGGAGTACGGCTACTTGGCGAAAACGCTGTGCCACCGCCACCTGTCGGTGGGTGCCGACGGCTTGATGGTGGTGGAAAAGCCCACCATGGGGGGCGATTACCGCATGGCCTTTTATAACTCCGATGGCTCTATGGGTGAAATGTGCGGCAACGGCGCACGGTGCATCAGCCGCTACGGCTATGAAAAGGGCCTCGCAGGGGAGGTGCAGCGCATTGAGACCACCGCAGGTCTTGTGGTAGGTCACCGCCTTGATACGCGCCACTATCGCGTGCGGCTCAACGACCCCTGCAATATGCGCTTTGATTTGCCTTTGGAGGTGGATGGTGCGGTGTATTCCGTCTCCTACGTGGAGCTGGGTAACCCCGGTATCCCCCACGCCGTCGTGCCCGTGGAGAATTTGCGCGACTACGACGAGGCTGCTCTTTTCTCCTTGGGTCGTGCCCTGCGGTATCATCCCGCTTTCCCCAAGGGCGCCAATGTAAACTTCTATGAAATTATTGGCGAGGACCATCTCTACGAGCGCACCTACGAGCGGGGCGTGGAGGACTTCACCTACGCCTGCGGCACGGGCACGGGCTCGGTGGTGACGGTGCTGACGCTGAAAGGGCAGGTCAGCGGTCACGGCGTGGCTGTGGACATGGCAGGCGGACGCCTCACCATTGATGTGGAACGGGATGGCGAGACCATCACCGACCTTTACTTGACGGGCCCGACCAACATCGTCTGCAAGGGCGAAATTACCGATGAGGAGCTGTGAGAACATGATTTGCGACAATCTCTCCGTAGTGAACGGACATTTACACTTTGCTCGGCAGGATACGGTGGCACTGGCGAAGCAGTACGGTACGCCGCTGTACCTGCTGGACGAGGACTATATCCGTCATCAGTGCCGTGTGTACAAGGCGGCCTTCCAAAAGCATTTTGGCGCAACCTCCCGCCCTCTCTATGCCAGTAAGGCAAACTCCTTCCGCCGTATGTATGAGATTATGACGGAGGAGGGTATGGGCATCGATGTGGTGTCCCCCGGCGAAATTTACACCGCCCACAGCGCAGGCTACGACCTGTGCCACGCCTACTTCCACGGCAGCAACAAGACGGACGGCGACATCGCCTATGCCATGGACTGCGGCGTGGGCTACTTCGTAGCGGACAATGTGGAGGAAATCAGCGCCATTGAAGCCGAGTGCGCCCGCCGCGGCACGGTGCAGAAGGTGCTGCTGCGCCTCAGCCCCGGCATCGACCCCCACACCTACGAGGCGGTGGCAACGGGTAAGGTGGACTCCAAGTTCGGCGCTGCCATCGAGACGGGACAGGCGGAGGAAATTGCCCTCTTTGCCCTTGCCCAGCCCCATGTGGAGCTGGTGGGCTTCCACTGTCATGTGGGCTCCCAGGTGTTCGGCGAGGATATTTTTGAGCGCGCCGCCGCCATTATGCTGGAGTTTATCGCCCACATGGAGCGCCAGCACGGCTACAAGACCCAGCAGCTGGATTTGGGCGGCGGCTACGGCGTGGCCTATACAGAAGCTGACCCCCATTTGGATGTGGAGGAGAAGGTGGCGGAGGTGGCGGCCTCCATCAAGGCCACCTGCGCCCGCCTTGGCATTGAGATGCCGGAAATCCACATGGAGCCGGGCCGCAGCATCGTGGCGGCGGCAGGCATGACCCTCTACACCGTAGGCGCGGTGAAGAAGATTCGCGGCTATAAGAATTATGTG
>JAZQMH010000102.1:0-4340 GCA_045543255.1 Vescimonas sp. | reverse complement strand
AGGCCGTGGCACTGTGCGCTGAGGGTAAGGCCAACTTCCTGATGAAGGGCATCCTCGGTACTGCCGATCTCATGCGCGCCGTGTTCAACAAGGAGTGTGGTCTCCGTACCAGCCACCTCACCACCCACTGCATGATCTACGAGTGCGATGCTTATGAGAAAATGCTGGTGCTGACTGACGGCGGTGTCAATACCTTCCCCGATTTTGATAAGAAGGTGGAGATCCTTGAAAATGCCGCTATGGTGCTGCAGGCTCTGGGCTATGCGTCCATCAATGCCTCCTGCATCTGCGGTGCTGAGCAGGTCAATCCCAAGATCCAGTCCACCGTTGAGGCTGATGAGCTGAGCAAGATGGAGCGTTGGCAGAAGTACAACATGAATGTCATCGGCCCCGTTGCCCTCGACCTTGCTGTCAGCAAGGAGGCCTGCCATCACAAGGGCTTCCATGCCCCCGGCGCAGGCGAGGCTGACATTCTGATGGTGCCCAACTACGAGGTTGGTAACGGCATCGGCAAAGCCCTCACCATGTTCGCCAACGCCCGCAACGCAGGCATCATCCTCGGCGCCAAGGTGCCTATCGTCCTCGTTTCCCGTGCCGACTCCGCCGACTCCAAGCTGGCCTCCATCGCACTGGGCAGCGTCCTTTCCGCCCGCATGAAGCTGGACTAATCGTTTCATTTGCGTAAAATTTTCTATAATTTCGCAGAATCTTTGATAAACTCTTGACAAACTTTTGCGATAGAAGTATAGTGAACTCATAAGTCCGATGTGTCGCGTGATACATCATAAAATATTTAAAATATGAGAGAATGAGGAGCAAGTATTATGGTCAATCAGGAATATTACAATCTGGGCACGGCCCCTTCCGTCATTCGCGCACTGTTTGCTTACGGTCTGGAGCAGGCTGCCAAGCTGGGCGCTGACAAGGTCTATGATTACTCCCTCGGTAACCCCAGCATCCCCGCCCCCAAGAAGGTCAACGAGTCCATCGTGGACATCGTGAATAATGTTGATTCCATCGCACTGCACGGCTACTCTATGGCTCCCGGCTTTGAGCCCGCCCGTAAGGCTGTTGCCGATGATCTGGCTGCCCGCTTCGGCCTGGAGGTCAAGCCCTCCGAGCTGTTCTTTACCTGCGGTGCTGCTCCCGCTCTGATCTCCATCATCAAGGCTCTGACGGTTAACTCCGACAGCGAGATCATGGCTATCGCTCCCTTCTTCCCCGAGTATCGTCCCTTCGTCACCGCTAACGGTGCCAAGTTCGTGATGGTTCCCCCCGACACTGAGGCTTTCCAGATCAAGCTGGACGCCGTCGAGGCTCTGATCACCAAGAACACCCAGGCCATCATCGTCAACTCCCCCAACAACCCCTCCGGCGTTGTGTACACTGAGGAGACGCTGAAGGGTCTGGCTGCCCTGCTGGAGCGCAAGAGCGCCGAGTATGGTCATCCCATCTACATCATCGCTGACGAGCCCTATCGTGAGCTGGTCTACGGCGGCGTGACCGTCCCCTTCATCCCCTGCATCTACAAGAATACCATCGTCTGCTATTCTTACTCCAAGTCCCTGTCCCTGCCCGGTGAGCGTATCGGCTACGTCTATGTCCCCGGCTTCGCTGAGGATAGCGCTGCTGTCTTTGCCGCTATCGCCGGTGCTGCCCGTATCATGGGCCATGTCTGCCCCCCCACGCTGATGCAGAAGGTTATCGAGTATTGCGCTACCGAGCGTCCTGACCTGGTGGCTTATGACGAGAACCGCGAGCTGCTGTACAACAGCCTCATTGAGATGGGTTACGAGTGCGCTAAGCCCGATGGTGCTTTCTACCTGTTCGTCAAGGCTCCCAACGGCGACGCTAACGCTTTCTCCGAGAAGGCCAAGCTGGAGCACAACCTGCTGGTTGTCCCCGCTGACGGCTTCGGCTGCCCCGGCTTCTTCCGCTGCAGCTATTGCGTGGCTAACGACATGATCCGTCGTTCTCTGCCCGCCTTCAAGGCCATGATCGAGTCCTACAAGTAAGCGATCAAACCAAGTACATAGTAAAACACCGGAAGGGTTCTCCCCTTCCGGTGTTTCTTTCTTATTTCAGCTTATACGAGGCAATATATTCACCCACGCTATTTACTAAGCAGGGATCTTCCTCCACAAAAGCCATCTCCAAGCCAAGCTCTTCCGCTGTAAGGACAAAGTGACAAAGGGCAATACCCATGTCGATCATCTGCATATCCAGCTTTTCACCGTGTCCTACGCCCTTGCTGCGCACGAGGTAGAAATGGACGCTATCGCCGATGACAACAGCTCGCCAAGGCTGCTTATTTACCGCAGAGGGCGCAAGGCGCACCATCTCCAAAGCTGCGGCAAACTTCCCCGCCTTCTCCTTGGTGAGCGGTGTAGTAAAATCCCCATCAAAGAACAGCTCCTCAAAGGCTGTGCGTTCATCCGCCTTAATGACCTTACGCATCATGCTCTCCCGCATGGACATCTTGGCAGCGGGATAGCCCACAGGACTGGCACAGAGCATCAGTTCATCGCAGGCCAGTTCCATAGCCTTTTCATAGGCATCACGATTCATCGTACCACCCAGCCAAACGGTGCCAAGGCCTAAAGACTGGGCATACAGCACAAACCGCTCGAAGGAAAACCCGAAAGCAACGCACGCTTTCGGCACATCCTTCACTCTGCCGCCCACATAGAGGTCGCAATCGGTCACCACAGGACAGGAAAGCCCGTGGTCTTTTGCGCTGAGGAACTTGACCGTTACGGGAATCCCGTAGGGATTCTCCATGTCACACGTCAGCAGCTTTTCTTTTGTTCCTTCATCCAAAGGCCGACCGTCAAATGAGCGTACACTTCTTCTTGCGCGGATCAATTCTTGCATACTCATGTTTCTTCCCTCCGCAACATTACAGACTCGCTTCGATTTTCTCCCGCAGCTTCCGCATCTCCGTAGGCTCAAATCGCGCCACGATTTCGCCATCACGGCTAATCAAAAATTTCGTAAAGTTCCATTTGATATTGCCGTTCTTTTGATAGTCTTTATCTATCTTTTTAACCGTGTCGGAAAGCTTTACACCCAAAGGTGATGCACCAAAGCCTTCAAATCTGGTGTTGGCGGTAAGCCATTGAAACAGCGGGATGGCATTCTCGCCATTGACATCTACTTTTGAAAACTGCGGGAAGGTGATGCCATATTTCCCCGTGCAGAAAGAATAGATCTCCGCATCGTTTCCGGGTGCCTGTCCGCCGAACTGATTGCAAGGAAAATCAAGAATCTCTAACCCTCTATCTTTATAAGATCTATACAGTTCCTGCAGTTCATCATATTGGGGCGTAAAACCGCAGCCAGTGGCAGTATTGACGATCAAAAGCAGCTTACCTTTATACGCTTCTAAGGCCACCTCGCTGCCATCCTGCGCCTTTACAACAAAATCATAGACATTCATTCTCTCACCTCATGGAAAATCCGTGTTTTCATTATAGCGGAATCTCATTGAATAGCAATAGTTGTTTTGTCCCCGTGAAGATATAGAAATTCCCTCTTGTCAAGAAACCATTCATTCAGTATAATGTATTGGATTATTATTTTAAGTGAGGTGTTCGTTATGGGCAAAGTTATCATTCCCGAAGGTTACAAAACGCCCCTGTCTGTCTATGAGATGCAGCGGGCCATCGAGTTTATTAAGAGCAATTTTCAGGTGAATTTGGGGCAGGCGCTGAATCTGCGCCGCGTCTCCGCTCCCCTGTTCGTTGATGATAAGTCGGGCCTTAACGATAACCTCAACGGTTTCGAGCGTCCCGTAGCTTTCGACATCCCCGATGTGGGCAGCGTGGCACAGGTGGTGCATTCTCTGGCTAAGTGGAAGCGTTTGGCACTCAAGCGCTATGAGTTCAACGTTGGCAAGGGTCTGTTCACCGATATGAACGCCATTCGCCGCGATGAAGAGGTGGATAACCTCCACTCCATCTACGTTGACCAGTGGGACTGGGAGAAGGTCATCGACCGCGAGGATCGCACCGAATCCTATCTCCGTCAGACCGTCCGCGCCATCGTGGGCGCTGTGGTGGAGACCAATGAGGCACTGCAGATCGCCTTCCCCAGCCTCCATACCAAGCTGGATCGTAACGTCTACTTCGTCACCACCCAGGAGCTGGAGGATCGCTGGCCCGATTATACCCCCAAGCAGCGCGAGGATGCCATCTGCCGTGAACATCACACCGTGTTCCTGATGCAGATCGGCGATAACCTCAAGGGCAGCGGCAAGCCCCATGACGGTCGCGCTCCCGACTATGACGATTGGTCTTTGAACGGTGATATCCTGCTGTACAATGAGTTGCTGGACCGCA
>JAZQMH010000101.1:0-6107 GCA_045543255.1 Vescimonas sp. | reverse complement strand
GCCTCGGGATAGAAGCGGCGCACCACCTCGGCAAGGCCGTTCTCCACATCGTTACGCACCTCGGGGGCGGTGAGGGTCAGGCGGTTATCGCAGTACACGGGGCTCTTAATGCCGCTTGCCCAAGTGAAGGGCTCTTCGGGGCGGAAGAACACGGCCTTAATTTTCAGCAGATCCTTGGCGATCTGAATTTTGATCTTTTCCATCTCTTCTCTCCTTATCCAACAAATTCTGCCACGCAGCGGCGATAGGCCGCCACGGGATCGTCAGCCTGTGTAATGGGACGGCCCACCACGATGTAGTCAGAGCCGATCTCCTTGGCCTTGGCGGGGGTGGTGACGCGAGCCTGATCGCCCACATCGCCGTCGGCGAAGCGGACACCGGGTGTCACGGTCAGGAAACCTGCGCCGCAAGTTTCATGCACCTTACCGCTCTCCAAGGGGGAGCAGACCACGCCATCGAGACCTGCCTCGGTGGCGCACTTACCATAGTGCATGACCACATCGTCAAGGTTGCGGTCAATGAGCAAATCGGCCTTCATCCGCTCCTCGGTGGTGGAGGTCAGCTGGGTCACGGCGATCAGCAGGGGACGAGTGCCGTCTGCGCGGGTCAAACCCTCCAAAGCGGCCTCCATCATGGCTTTCGTGCCTGCGGCGTGGAGGTTGGTCATGTCCACATCGAGACCCGACAGCACCGCCATGGCCTTCTTCACCGTGTTGGGAATATCGTGGAGCTTCAGGTCGAGGAAGATCTTATGACCCCGTGCCTTAATCTCCTTCACGATGGCAGGGCCTTCTGCGTAATAAAGCTCCATGCCGATCTTTACGAAGGGCTTCTCCTCGGTGAACAGGTCGAGGAAAGCGAGGGTTTTCTCGCGGCTGTCAAAATCCAATGCAATGATCACATCTTTACCCATGGTGTGCGCCTCCTATGATAGATTCCAAATTGTCAATTCCGTACTTTTCACAAACTGCGGGCAGTGCCGCGATCACATCACGGCAGAGATAGGGCTCGGTGAGGTTGCCCGCGCCGATTTCCACGGCGGTTGCACCCGCCAGCATCATCTCGATCACATCCTCGGCAGAGCTGACGCCGCCCATGCCGATAATGGGGATCTTCACCGCCTCATAGACCTGATAGACCATCCGCAAGGCCACAGGGAACACGGCGGGGCCCGACATACCGCCCATCTTGTTGGCGAGGATGGGTGCGCGGCGCTTTAAGTCAATGCGCATACCGAGGAGCGTGTTGATGAGGCTGATGCCGTCTGCGCCCGCCTCCTCGCAGGCACGGGCAATGGCGGCAATATCCGTCACGTTGGGGCTCAGCTTCATGAAAACAGGCTTCTTCGTCACGGACTTCACCGCCCGCGTTACCTCCGCCGCCGCCTTCGGGTCAACGCCGAAGGACATACCGCCGTTATGTACGTTGGGACAGGAGATATTCACCTCCAGCCAACCCACCTGCTCTTCCTTATCCAGCTTTTCACAGGTGTAGGCGTAGTCATCAATGGAAAAGCCGCTGACATTTGCCATGACGGGCTTATGGAAAATCTTCTTAAGGGCGGGCAACTCCTCGGAAATCACCTTGTCCACACCGGGATTCTGCAGACCCACGGCGTTCAGCATACCCGAGGGACACTCGGCAATGCGGGGGGTGGGGTTGCCGTAGCGGGGGCCGCGGGTGGTGCCCTTAAAGGAAAACGTACCGAGACAGTTGATGTCGTAGAGTTGGGCAAACTCCTGCCCGTAGCCAAATGTACCGGAGGCGGGAATCACGGGATTGTCGATCTCAATGCCCGCAAGGTTCACTTTCAAATTCACCATACGACCTCCTCCTTTGTCAGCACAGGCCCATCCTTACAGATGCGCTTGTTGCCGTATTTCGTCTTGCAGGTGCAGCCCACGCAAGCGCCGAAGCCGCAGCCCATCCGCTCTTCAAAGCTGAGGAGACCATCGGAAGTGGAGGCATCAGAAACGGCCTTCAGCATGGCCACAGGGCCGCAGGCGCAGAAGTAATCATACCCCTCGCCCAGCGCCTCGGACACGAAGCCCTTCTGCCCGTAGCTGCCATCCACCGTCACCACGCGGGTCTCGATGCCGAGAGCGCGGAACTCCTCCTCGTAGAACACATCGCACTTACTGTTAAAGCCCAGCACCGCAATGGGGTGCTTGCCCTCGGCCAGCAGCCGCTTCGCCGTACCGTACATGGGCGGCACGCCCACGCCGCCGCCGATAAGCAGGGTCTTATCGCCGCATTTCGCCGTATCAAAGCCGTTGCCCAAACCCGTCAAAATGTCCAGCACCGTGCCCTCGGGCATACGGGTCATCTCGTCTGTACCCTTACCCAGCACCTTGTAGATGATGGTGACGCTCTCGTCATTCCAGTCGCACACGGAGATGGGTCGGCGCAGGAAATGGCCTGCCAACTTGATGTTAATGAACTGACCGGGCGCCGTAATGGCAGCGGTGTCGCCCCGCAGGGTCATCTGCCATACGTCCTTTGCCAGCGGGCGGTTTTCCGCCACGGTAAAGAGGGATTGTTTCATTTTGCTTCCTCCTGCCATACGATTGCTCCGTCCTTCATGGTCAGCAGGCAACGCCCAAACAGCTCCATGCCCGTAAAGGGTGTTGCCCGTCCCATGGTCTTGAATTCACTGGGGTCAACAGTGTAGGATTTTTCCAAATCAAACACCGTGAAGTTGGCGATGCCGCCTTCCTTTAATTCGCTGCCGATGCCGAAGCGGCGGCAGGGTGCGGTGTGCATCAGCTCCACCAAACGCTCCATGGTGATAACGCCCGTTTTCACAAGGTGGGTGTACATGGCGGCGAAGGCCGTCTCCAGCCCCACCACGCCCATGGCGCTCTTCTCCAAGCCCCGACCCTTCTCCTCGGCGCTGTGGGGCGCATGGTCGGTGGCGATCATGTCGATGGTGCCGTCCACAATGCCCTCGATAAGGGCGGCTCTGTCCTCCTTGGAGCGGAGAGGGGGATTCATCTTAAACCGTGCATCCTCCTGCAAGTCCTCGTCCGTCAAAATGAGGTAGTGAGGGGCTGTTTCGCAGGTGACGTTGACGCCCCGCGCCTTGGCCTCGCGAATGGGCTGCACGCTCTCCTTGGTGGAGATGTGGCACACATGGTAGGCGCAGCCAATTTCTTCCACCAGCTTCAGGTCACGCTTGATCTGCCCCCACTCGCTCTCGGAGCAGATGCCGCGATGCCCGTGTGCCTTGGCGTACACGCCATCGTGGATATAGCCGCCAAAGAGCAGGTCATTGTCCTCGCAGTGTGCGGCGATGATTTTGCCCAATTCCTTGGCCTTCATCATGGCTTGGCGCATCATGTCCTCGCTCTGCACGCCGCGACCATCATCGGAGAAGGCCACAACGTACTCCGCCATGGCCTCCATGTCGGCTAAGACCTCGCCCTTTTCCCCCACCGTAATTGCGCCGTAGGGCAGCACATCAATGCAAGCACCCTCGGCAATGCGGGAAAGCTGAAGTTTGAGGTTGTCCAAGCTGTCGGGGACGGGATTTAGATTGGGCATGGCGCACACGGTAGTGTAGCCGCCGCGAGCGGCAGAGGCCGTACCTGTCTCCATAGTCTCTTTATAAGAAAAGCCCGGCTCACGAAGATGCACATGCACATCTACGAAACCGGGTAAAACAACAACATTATTGGAAAAATCAAACACCTGAGCGGAGGGAGCGGAAACAGCGGTACCAACAGAAACAACACGGCCGCCACGCACAAACACGTCACCCTTCGTCATCGTTCCATCCATCATCACGACAGCGTTCTTCAGCAGGTACTCCATGGCTTGCGCTCCTTTCTCCTACACACGTGTAAACTTATCCTCACTATTCTACCAAAATATTTTCCCCTGTCAAGAGCTAACCAACAAGTTAGTCCGTGGGAAAAAACGAAATTTTCTCGCTGTTGAAATGTATCCGATAATAGGGTATAATCGGGTAGGACTTTCCGTACAGGGAGATAAAAAGATATGTGGGTTGTATTTGCCGTTCTCTCTGCCGTGTTTGCGGCCTTTACCTCCATCCTCGCCAAGCTGGGCATTGATGGGGTCAATTCCAATTTAGCCACTGCCATCCGTACGGTAGTGGTGGTGGCCATGGCCTGGGGTATGGTGTTTCTGACCAACACCCAGGGGGGCGTTGTGGACATCAGCAGGAAAAGCTGGCTGTTCCTCATTCTCTCGGGCCTTGCCACGGGCGCTTCGTGGCTGTGTTACTATCGCGCCTTGCAGATGGGCCATGCCTCCAAGGTGGTGGCCATTGATAAGCTCAGTGTGGTCATTACCCTTGTGCTGGCGGTCATCTTCCTCCACGAGAGGTTCACCGTCAAGTCCGCCATCGGCTGCGTGCTGATGGCTCTGGGCGCTGTGCTGATGGTGCTGTAAAAAGGAAAGTCGAGCAAAAGAGAAGAAAGCGAGCAACTATGATCATTCTGGATCTTGAATGGAATCGAGGCTACGATAAAAAGCCCATTGAGGAGATTTTGCACATCGGTGCGGTGAAGATCGACCACTTAGGCGGCCCTATCGTAGATACCTTTAACTCCTATATAAAGCCCGTCATCCACGCCAAAATGGACATCGGCGCGCGAAAGCTGCCCCAGCTGGACGATTATCGGGAACTGGGCACCACTTTCCCCCGCGCTATGAAGGCATTTCGTGCTTGGTGCGGCGACGAGACGGAGTTTGGCTCATGGGGCGGTGATGACCGCCGCGCCATCGACCAAAACTGTAAATATTACCGCCTCCCCACCTTTGAAATGCCCGTGTTCCACGATTTGCAGCGGGCTTACTGTCACGCCGTAGGAGCTGACGGGCAGCAAATTGCCCTGTGGCGCGCCGTGGACTATCACGGCATCCCCGACATCTTCTGTTACCACGATGCCCTCCACGATGCCATGTATACGGCTTTGGTGTGTCAGTGTTTGCTGCCCGAGGATTTGGCGTGGAAGCCTGTGAAAATCAAGCGCGGTCGCCGCAACATCACCTTTTCCAGCCTCCCCTATCCCAAGCAGCCCCGCCGCCGCATCGGCCCCTTTGCCGACCCTGTGGCGGGCGCATCGGATAGAACGGCCCGCAAGCCCTGCTGCCCCATCTGCGGCGAGGCGGTGGGCATCTCCCGCTGGAGCTACGACCCCAAGTGCAAGCCCGGACAGCAGGTGTACTACGCTCCCTTCCGCTGCGCGGAGCATGGCTATTTCCTCACCCGCCTCACCATGGCGAAGATGGAGGACGGCACATGGTGGGGGCGCGTCACCGTCCCGCCTTTAAGCGAGGAAACGGTGCGGCAATACACCCACATCCAGCAGGGAGAGACCCTCATCTGCCGCGCTACATCGAATTCTAAGCGCCGCAGAAGATCCCGAAGAAAAAAGACTAAAAAAGCAGAAGATTGATTTCATATTGAGGAAGAGTTATGAGAAACATTACCTGTGACATTGCCGATATGCGCAAGCGCGTCTTTGCCGAGGTCGCCAAAATGGCCTACGAGCAGGACTATGACCGCATGAACCGCCTGCCCTACGAGATTTTGCCCGGTGACGAGACACGCGACACCATCTTTTTGGAGCGCGCCATTGTGGGCGAGCGCACCCGCCTCGCCATGGGGCTGCCCCTGCGCTCCATCGCCGAGCATTCCCTCCTCTCCGACGGCGTGGAGAAGAGCGCCGTGGCGGAGAAATACTATGACCCGCCCCTTATCAACATCATCAAATACGCCTGCAACGCCTGTCCCTCCACCCATTATGAGGTGACCAATATGTGCCAAGGCTGCTTGGCCCACCACTGTTACCACGCCTGCCCCAAGGATGCCATTTCTTTCCAAAAGGGCAAGGCTGTCATTGACCAGGATAAGTGCATCAAGTGCGGCAAGTGTAAGGCCGCCTGCTCCTATCAGGCCATCATCCGTTTTGAGCGTCCCTGTCAGCAGGCCTGCGGCATGGATGCCATCACCTCCGATGAGATGGGGCGTGCCCACATCGATCAGGATAAGTGCGTCTCCTGCGGTATGTGCTTGGTGAACTGCCCCTTCGGCGCTATTGTGGATAAGGGTCAGCTCTTCCAGCTCATCCACGCCATCA
>JAZQMH010000100.1:0-7488 GCA_045543255.1 Vescimonas sp. | reverse complement strand
TCTGAGCGGCGGTAGCCTGACGGCTGTGCTCGAGGCCCAGTGCCAGCACCATCTGGCTCTTCCACAGGGGAATGGTGTTGACGAGAGAGGACTGGATCTTCTCAATCATCAAGGTGTCATTGTTCTGCAGCAGGCGGGTCTGGGGACCCATCTGCACGGAGATCATGCGGGTCAGCTCCAAATCGTGGAGTTTCTTCTCAAAGCGCTCGCACAGCTGCACATAGTCGTTATAGGCCTGTGCATCCTCGGCAAGGCCGCTGGCCTCTGCCTTCTTGCGCAGCTCCTCCAGTTCACCGGCGCGGACATCGGCAAGACGCTTCTTGCCTGCCAGAATGTACATGGTCAGCTCTTTATAATACTTCAGATTCAGCTCATACATCTGGTCGAACATGGCCACATCCTTCAAAAGGGTGATCTGATGATTCTCCAGATTCTGGGCGATCTTGTCCACGTTAGCCTCTACCTTGCTGTAGCGTGCCTTGAAAGTCTCGATCTCCTGCCCTGCCTTCTTGAAAAGGCCCTTCAGTCCCTTGGGCTTTTCAAAGGCGGTAAAGCCCTTCAGCTCCACCACGAGACGACCCAAATCCTCGCCGATCTCGCCCAAATCCTTGTTGCGCACGTTGCCCAGCGCACCCTCGGAGAAAGAGGCGATGCTCTTCTGTGCAGCTGCGCCGTACTGCAGGATCTGATTGGTGTCGCGGATGTCGATCTTCTTGGAAAACTCGTTGACGGCGGCCTTCTCTTCCTCCGTCAGCATGCTGTCATCCAGCACCACAGGCTCCACCACCTTCTCCTCCTTGGGAATGGCGGGAGTGGCAGGTGCTTCGGGAGTCAGGGTCAGGGAGGGCATCTCCACAGCCACGGAATCATCGGGAGTCAGGGTCAGCTGAGGCATCATGTTCTCGGTCATAGCAAGTTCTTCCTTTCTCTTGTAGTTATATGAATGTTTTCTTTACAGTTCCAGCGTGATGTCGCCTGCGCTTACGGCAGTAGCACCCTCGGCAGCGGCAGCTTCCTGCTTCTCCACCTCTTGGCGGAGACCGTCCTCCGTGATGCCCTCGCGGGCCAGCATCTGCTCCATCACCACCATGTCGGTGGAGATATCCAGTGCCTCGGAGGAGAAGAGGTTGTCCAGCTGCTTTTCAAAGGCGCGGATAATGGTGGACATCATGTTCTCCACGCGGTTCATGGTGGAGGTGATGTTCTCGCCCTCCACTTCCTGCTCCTCCAGCACATCGTAGGCGCACAGCACCTTCAAGGTGGTGGGGAGATAGTAGTTCATAAAGCGGCGAATGTCACCCAATTTCTCGGGATTGGCCTCCACATGGTCAAAGATCCGCTGGGCGAGGATCTGCAGGCGGACAATTTGCGCGGAGATAGCTTCATCGGCGATGTCGATGTCCAGCTGCTTCATCTCGGCGATGGCCTTCTCACCCTCGGAGAGCATCTTGTCCAATTCTGCATTGCCTGTGGTCTTGGGCTCTTCGGGCACTTCCTCCACCACATCGCGGCAGAAGCACCGCGCCACCACGCCTACCACCGCTGTGGCAGCGATGGCCAGCAGGAAATGGGGCAGGCGATGCAGGGGGAACAGCAGACCATACAGCAGCCACGTAATTGCCACGGCGTACAGGGGGATGGCGGACTTTCGCACGATCTTTTTCATGTCAAACACCGACCTTTCCTTCCGTTACTTTATTGTGGATATTATAAACCATCTGCCTACAGCGGTCAAGAAAAAAGAGGTGGTCTCCCCACCTCTTAACGCGCCCGCAGCTCTCCTGTTGGCCTTCCCGTCTGCCCCGTCTGGGGGTCGGTAAACAGGGGCAGCGCAGGGGGAAAATACGTCCAATACACCGCCAAAGCCACCATGCCCAACAGTAGGATTCCACCCAAAACCGCCCAAAACTTCCCCCGCAGCAGACCCTTATCCTGCAAGCGCCACGACACGAAGAAAGCCACGATCGCCGCCACTTGAAAGATGATGATGTTGACGATGGACACATTGGCCCCCGTCACCCCCACATAGGTGTAGTAGACGGTGATGATGAAGGCCGCACCTGCCAGCAGCCCAAGAGCCCGTGCCATCAGCACGCCGCCCTTGCCCCGCCGCAGAGCAACTGCCTCCACCACCGACCACACAGCCCATGGAATGGTCAGCAGCTTCACATGCTCCCACACCGATTCGTTGACTGACGCGATGGCTGCCACAAGGTCATTCTGTCCCGACCACCCATAGACAAAGTGGAAGAGATTGCCCCAAATGAGGACAAAAAACAGTCCTGCCACTTCCCATTTTCGCCACGTTTTCTCCCGCATCCTTTTCCTTCTCCCTCCGATGATAGTCTCTATCAGTGTATACGCCGCAGGAGAAAAATATGCAGCCAAGCACTCCTAAAACGATTACGCTTCGTATTATTTCGACGCAATATTACAATTTGGATAGAAAAACACCCGAGTTCGGAGGAACTCGGGTGTTTTGATTCGGATTAGGACAGCAGCGGCGTTAGACCGCAGCAGCGTTGATTTTCTTGGCGTGGGTGTACTGATACACCACCACAGCTGCCATGACCACCAGACCAATCACGTCGGTCAGCAGGCCGGGGATCATCATGCACAGACCTGCGCCCAACAGCACGATGCGCAGCACGGCAGGCACCTTGCAGTAGAAGTAGCCGTTGAGGGCAGTCGCCACACCAAAGAGACCCAGCAGCGCCGTGATACCGATAATGACCACATCGAAGACGGTGGCATCACCCACAAACAGCATACCCGGATTGTAGGCGAAGATATACGGGACGATAAAGGCCGCTATGGCAAGTTTTGTGGCGGTTATACCTGTCTTCATGGGATCGGACTTGGCGATAGCAGAGCCTGCGTAGGCAGCCAGTGCCACGGGAGGCGTAATGTCGGCCACGATGCCGAAGTAGAAGACGAAGAAGTGGGCAGCAACCACGTCGAAGCCCAGCTGCACCAGAATGGGGGCGCAGGTAGCAGCCATGATGCAGTAGTTGGCGGTGGTGGGAACGCCCATGCCCAGCACGATGCAGCACAGCATGGTCAGCACCAGACCGATGATGGTGGCATTGCCTGCCAGGTTGACGATACCGTTGATGAGGATGGAAGCAAGCCCGGTAACGGTGATGCAGCCGGCGATGATACCAGCCATGGCGCAGGCCACAGCCACGGTGACGGCGCCGCGGGCACCGGCCTCGAGAGCCTCGAGGATCTTGCCGGGGGTCAGACGCTCCTCAGAGTTGAGGAAGCCCACCACGATAGCGGCAAGGATGGACACGGAGGCGGAGAACTGCATGGTACGGGCACCAGAGGACACCAGTGCGATCAGCAGCACCAGAGGCAGCAGCAGATAGACCTTCTTCAGCAGATAGCTGACCTTGGGCAGCTCGCTCTTGGGGATGCCCTTCAGACCCAGCTTCTTAGCCTCCAAATGGACGGTAATGAAGATACCGGCGAAATAGAGAATAGCAGGCAGAATGGCCTTGACAGCAACCTGCATATAGGGCAGATCCATGTACTCTGCCATCAAGAAGGCGGCAGCGCCCATGATGGGAGGCATGATCTGACCACCGGTGGAGGCGGCAGCCTCAACAGCGGCGGCAAACTCGGGCTTATAGCCCGTCTTTTTCATCAGAGGGATGGTGATAGAGCCGGAGCCCACGGTGTTGGCAACGGAAGAACCGGAGCACATACCCTCCAGGGCACTGGCAACCACCGCCACCTTGGCAGGGCCGCCGGAATAGGCGCCCACCAGACGGTTGGCGAACTGAATGAAGTAGTTACCGATACCGGTGCGCTCAAGGAAGGCACCGAAGATGATAAAGAGAACAATATACGTGTAGCAGACGTTGATGGGCGTGCCGATGACACCGGAGGTGGTGTAGAACAGCTTATAGATGATGTTCTTCAACGCCTGATAGAAGTCGGGGTTATAAGAGAGCTGATTGATAAAGGCATAGATCACCAGCGCGCCCACCACGCAGAGGATGGGGATACCCACGCAGCGGCGGCACAATTCGATCAGCACCAAAATGCCGATGACACCGATGACCACATGGATGGGCTGGATACGGGTAGCCAGCTTAATGATGGGCAGGGCATTAAAGGCAAAGTAGAAGAAGCTGCCTGCGCCCAGCACCATCAGCACGATGTCATACCAGGGAATGTGGTTGACACGGACGTGGCCCTTCTTCACAGGGTAGGTGATGAAGCCCACCACGATGATGAAGCCGAGGAACAGGGTCAGACGCGTCTCGGGCAGGGCCGTGGAGAACAGCGTCATGTAAATGCAGTACAGAGAGAAAATGGAGAGGATCACGCGCACAACGATCTTGGGCACGCCCTCCCATACACGGGTAGCGGATTCGCGGTCATATTTCCGCATTACCGCCTCAAGGTCCAGATCGTGGTCGTTCTCTACCACCGCATCTGCCTTGTGTTTTTTGAACAAGCTCATGGGGTAATCTCCTAATCCGAAAAGTTTGTAATGAACGCACGAGGACTACGGCAGGAAAATCCCGCCGTAGTCTCGTTAGTTACCAATTGGGTAGGCCTAACGGCCTTTTTCCGTCAATGTCGCGCTAAGAAATTAGCCGGCAACGGTGAAGCCCTTCTCAGCGAAGTACTTGGCAGCACCGGGATGATAGGGGACGGAAGCGATGGAAGCACCGTACTCCAGGCTCAGCTCGCCGTACTTGGCGTGGCTGGTGACCAGATCGGCAGCATTGTCGAAGATGTCAGCGCACAGAGCGTAGACAGCGTCCTCGGACACGGTGTTGGCAGCCAGAACAACAGCGCCCACAGCAACGGTGGTCACATCACCATCGAGACCGGTGTAGGTGTCGGCGGAGATGACGTTCTTGGCATAGTAGGGAGAGGTCTCCAGCAGCTTGGCGACGTGCTCGTCATCCAGAGCAACCAGATGGACATCCTTGGTGGTAGCAAGGTCGGTGATAGCGGTGGTGGGAGCGCCGGCAACCACGAAAGCGGCATCGATCTGACCATCCTTCAGAGCGTTGGCGCTGTCGCCGAAGCCCTGATAGGTGGGCACGATGTCAGCCTCGGTCAGGCCGTACCCGCCCAGAATGTCGATGCCGTTGAAGTACACGCCGGAGCCGGCGGCACCGATGGAGACCTTCTTACGGGCCAGATCGGCAACGGTCTTGATCTCGGGGTCGAGGGTGACGATCTGGACCTGCTCCATGTAGAGAGCTGCCACGGTGGAGAAGCAGTCGATAGCGCCCACTTCGGCAAACAGGTTGGTTCCCTCATAGGCATAGGCCATAACGTCGGACTGGCAGAAGGCCAACTCAGCGTTACCGTCCAGCAGCTCCATCACGTTGGACTGGGAGCCGTTACCCACCAGACCCACAACGTCCACACCGGCGTTGTTGGTAGCGTGCTGGGCGATGACGGAACCGAAAGCGTAATAGGTGCCGGACTCACCGCCGGTCACGAAACGCAGCTTGGCAGGGGCGGGGGTGTTGCCGTCGCCACCATCGGCGGGGGCGCTGCCGCAGGCCACCAGGCTGAGAGCCATCACAAGAGCCAAAACCAGAGCAAAAAACTTCTTCATAGTATTCTTTCTCCTTGCTATAGATTTTCGCGGGAATCCCGCTTGCCGCCAAGGTCAGCGGCCATTTTTTATCGATGGTCGTATTATACTACCGCATTTTCAATTTTGCAAGTCCTAATTTCAAAAAATTCATTTTTATTTTTCTGCATTTTTCGTTTTCCCCTGTTTTCTACGGCTGTTTTCCTCTATTTCCCTGTTTTTACAGCTTTTTTACAGAGCGTGTCGCTTCATGCTAAACAAACTCCTTTCATTTTTTGCAAGTTTGCCATTCAAAAATTGCAATTTTTGTGGTCTGTCTTGCATTTTTTCGTTTTCGATAGAAAGTGCAGGGTGTCATAGTACCGAAAAAATGCCAAAAATAGGCAAAAAGAAAAGCCCCGAAGGGCTTTTCTTTACATTTTCTTTGCGCTTTTTTACTTCTTGGCGCGGGTACGGATGACCTCGGAGACCATCTCAGCGCAGGCGGCAACGGACATATTGCCCAGATCGCCCTCGGCGCGATGACGGACATTGACCTCGCCGGACTCCACTTCCTTATCGCCCACGATAAGCATATAGGGAACCTTCTCCAGCTGAGCGTCGCGGATCTTCTTGCCGATCTTCTCGTTGCGATAGTCCACCTTGGCGCGGACGCCTGCCATCTGCAGCTGCTCCTGCACGGACTTGGCATAGTCGGCAGCGCGGTCGGTGATGGGCATGACGCGCACCTGCTCATCCATCAGCCAAGTGGGCAGCGCGCCGGCATACTCCTCGATGAGGTAGGCCAAGGTACGCTCATAGCAGCCCATGGAGGTACGGTGGATGATATAGGGCAGCGCCTTCTCGCCGTTCTCGTCGATATAGTACATACCGAACTTCTCAGCCAGCAGCATATCCACCTGAATGGTGACCAGCGTATCTTCCTTGCCGAACACGTTCTTGTACTGGATATCCAGCTTGGGGCCATAGAAGGCGGCCTCGTCGATGCCCACCTCGTAGTCGATGCCCAGATTGTCAAGAATCTTGCCCATGACAGCCTGTGCCTCTTCCCACTGCTCGGCAGTACCCTCGTACTTGTTGTTGGGGTTGGCAGGATCCCACTGGGAGAAGCGGAAGAAGCACTTATCCCACATGCCCAGGGTCTCCATCATATATTTGCTCAGCTCGAAGCAGCGGCGGGACTCCTCCTCCAGCTGATCGGGACGCAGCACCAGATGACCCTCGGAGATGGTGAACTGACGGACACGAATGAGGCCGTGCATCTCGCCGGAATCCTCGTTGCGGAACAAGGTGGAAGTCTCGCCCAGACGCATGGGCAGATCGCGGTAGGAACGCTGACGGTTCAGATAGACCTGATACTGGAAGGGGCAGGTCATGGGGCGCAGAGCAAAGCACTCGGCACTCTCATCGTGGGGATCGCCCATGATGAACATGCCGTCCAAATAGTGATCCCAGTGGCCGGAGATGCGATAGAGGTCGCGCTTGGCCATCAAGGGAGTCTTGGTGCGGACATAGCCCCACTTCTCCTCGGTGTCCTCCACCCAGCGCTGCAGCTCCTGAATGGCACGAGTGCCCTTGGGCAGCAGCACAGGCAGACCCTGACCGACGTAATCCACAGTGGTGAAGTACTCCAGCTCACGACCCAGCTTGTTGTGGTCGCGCTTGAGGGCCTCAGCCTGCTGGGCGAGGTAAGCGTCCAGCTCGTCCTTCTTGGGGAAGGCCACAGCGTAGATACGCTGGAGCATCTTGCGGTTGGAGTCGCCGCGCCAGTAAGCGCCGGTGGCGGAGGTCAGCTTGATGGCGTTGCCTTTAATGCGGCCGGTGGAATCCAGATGGGGGCCGGCGCACAGGTCAACGAACTCGCCCTGCTTATAGAAGCTGATGATGGCATCCTCGGGCAGGTCGTTGATGAGCTC
>JAZQMH010000099.1:0-7209 GCA_045543255.1 Vescimonas sp. | reverse complement strand
CGCTCGGCAGCCTGCTCAAAGAACTTCTCGCCGGCAACGTGGCAAACGGGGCACTCGGAAGGAGCAACTTCACCTTCATGAACATAACCGCAAACAGGGCAGACCCACTTCTTCATAATAATTTCCTCCATTTAATAAATTTTATTTTTTGTTTCTGTTTTTTTATTGTTCGCCCTCTCGCCAAAGAGGACGAGTGATTACTTAGTTTTGTGCTGTCTTTTCAAGACATTCGTTGCAGCAGCCGTAGAAGGTCACGCTGCAACCTTCGCTTTTTCCCACCGTTGCCATGTTGGGGACAGCCACCTCTATGGCGGGGAGATCGGACACCTTACCGCATTCGCGGCAGATGAAATGGGAGTGTGGTGCAGTGTCTGCATCGTAGCGCTCCTGACCATCCACATTTCCCACGGCGAGAACCACGCCGTCCTCGCGGAACCGAGCTAAGTTGCGGTACACCGTCGCCAGCGACAGATCGGGGATCTGAGGCTTTAGCATAGCGTAGACCCACTCGGCAGAGGGGTGACAGTCAGTAGAGCAGATACACTCCAAAATCGCTTGACGCTTGGGGCTGTATCTTGTAACTCTTTCCATTCTCGCCTCCTTTCTTAACGATAATGATTATCGATTGCATTTGTATAGTAACATACTGGACTTTATTTGTCAAGTATATTTTTGAAAAAATTTTGAAGAAATTTTAAGAGGGGAAAAGGGCAGAAAAAAGCCGCCCTCTCGGGCGGCTTTTCTACTATTTAATATAGAGGTGACTTACTCAGCCTCAGCCATGGCCTTAGCCTCAGCGATAGCCTTCTCCTGTGCAGCAGCGGGGCAATCCTCGTAGCGCACGAAAGCGAAGGTGAACTGACCACGGGACTGGGTCATGGAGCGCAGGTCGATGGCGTAAGAGGTCATCTCAGCCATGGGCACCTCGGCCTCCAGCACGGTCTCGCCGTCGCCGGTGGGGTTCATACCCATGACGCGGCCGCGACGCTTGTTCAGATCGCCCATGACATCACCCACGAAGTTGTCGGGGATGGTGACCTTCAGCTCGCCGATGGGCTCCATCAGCACGGGCTTGGCCTCGGGCAGAGCATCCTTGAAGGCAAGGCCTGCTGCCAGCTGGAAGGCGATATCGGAGGAGTCAACGGGGTGGTAAGAACCGTCGGGCAGGGTGGCCTTCAGGAACACCACGGGATAACCTGCCAGCACGCCGTTCAGGCAGCACTTACGCAGACCCTTCTCAACGGCGGGGAAGTAGTTCTTGGGCACGGAGCCGCCGAACACTGCCTCTTCGAAGATCATATCTTCCTGCTCGCTCTGGGGCTCGAAGACGATCACGACGTCACCGAACTGGCCGGAACCGCCGGTCTGCTTCTTATAACGACCACGCTTCTCAACGCGGCTGCGGATCTTCTCACGATAGGGAACACGGGGAGTGGCCAGCTCGGTATCCACGCCGAAGCGGGACTTCAGCTTAGCGCACAGCACGTCGATCTGAATATCACCGGCGCCGGAGATGACGGTCTGGTGAGTCTCAGCGTTGTTGGTGACGTGGAAGGTGGGATCCTCTTCGTTCAGCTTGTTAAGGCCGGTACCCATCTTCTCGATCTCCTGCTTGACCTTGGGGGAGATAGCACGCTCATAGCAGGTGGGGGCATACTCCATAGCAGCCAGCTTCACAACGTGCTTGGGCTCGCACAGGGTATCGCCGGTCTTGACCTTATCCATCTTACCGATGGCAGCGATATCACCGCAGCAGATCTCCTTGACTTCCTCGGTCTTCTTGCCCTTGATGGCATACAGACGACCCAGCTTCTCGGTGTTGCCGGTGGTGGTGTTATAAAGAGCCATATCGCCGGTGACCTTACCACGAACGACCTTGATCATGGAGAACTTACCATACTGGTCGGAGATGGTCTTGAAGACGATAGCAGCGGTGGTGCCATTGGGATCGAAAGCGACCTCAACAGCGTTGCCGTCATCATCAACAGCCTTCTCAGCGGGCATATCGGTAGCCACGGGGCACAGATCCACGATGGTCTGCATCAGCATGTCAACGCCCAGACCGGTGACGGCGGAGCCGCACATGACGGGGCAGATGCTGCCCTCGCGGACACCGATCTTCAGGCCCTTGGCCATATCGGCAGCGGACAGCTCCATGGTGTCGAAGAACTTCTCCATCAGCTCCTCATCGGCACCGGCGGCGGTCTCCATCAGCTCAGCGCGGAGAGCCTCCACCTCGTCAGCCACATCGGCGGGAACGGGGCACTCAACAGCCTTGCCGCCCTTGACCTCGTAGGCCTTGTTGTGCAGCAGGTCAACGATAGCGGTCACGGCCTTGTTGGCGCTCATGACGGGCACCACGATGGGGGCGATAGCCTGACCGAACTTAGCGCGGATAGCCTCCAGACAGGCAGCGTAGTCGCTGTTATCTTCCTCGGTGCGGTTGATGAAGATCATGCGGGGCTTCTTGCCCAGCATCTTCCAGTTACGCTCCATACCAACGGACAGACCGTCCTTGGCAGCGCCAACCAGCACGGCGCACTCAGCGGCGCGGACAGCGCACAGAGCTTCACCGGCGAAGTCGAAGTTGCCGGGTGCGTCCATGACGTTGATCTTCACGTTCTTATACATGACGGGGGCAAAAGCCAGAGAGATAGAAATCTGGCGCTTGATCTCTTCGGGATCGTAGTCGCAGACGGTGTTGCCGTCGGCGGTCTTGCCCAGGCGATCGCTGCCCTTGGTCATAAAGAGCATATGCTCAGCAAGAGAGGTCTTGCCGGAGCCGCCGTGACCGAGCAGAGCGATATTGCGAATGTCATTAGCAGTCATAGTGTGTGTTCTCCCTTCAAATTGTATCAGCACGGGTGTTTCCTAACCGTGCAAAATGCTCAACAAACTGAGTATAGCGTATTTCTGTTCGTCTGGCAACTGTCTTTTTTCTTTTTTATAGTGTTTTATTGCCGACGAAAGTTGAAATTCGGCGTTTTTAACAAGAAAACGTGCCTGTTTTCGGTCAAAACAACATCTGGAATCAGAAATACTTCACCAAGCCGCTCAGCAGCAGGGTAGGCAGCAGCCAAACGAGGAGGAAAGCCAGCATATACACCGGTTCCAGCGCCGTAAAACTGCCTGCGGAGGTGAGGTAATAGCTGAGGAAAAGACCCAGTGCCGCAGCGATGATGGACAGTACCGTACCCCGTCGCACCGCAGCGCACAGACGCCGCGCGCCGATGACCGTTTCCACCAGCGGCAGCATGCCTTGACGGTAGAGGGCGGCGTAGGGCTTTTCGCCCTTTTGATGGGCGAGGTCGGAGAAGGCCAATCGTGCCGACACGGTGGGGTAGACGCAGCGGCAATCCACGCCGAACTTCCGTTTAATAAGGCCCGGTGTCACGTTAGAACTGCGTACCGCCAGCACAGGGCGGATGCGGTTGCGCTTGAGCGCCCGCAAGGCCCACTCAGCGTTGCGGGAGGGGCGGTACTTAATGACGAAGATGGCGCACAACACGCCGTCTACCGCCAGGAATACACCCGTCTGCAGCTTCAAATCATGGGGCAGGGAAATCTTCTGGCTGCGCATGAAATAGGCGCTGCCCATAGCCACCGTTTCGCCGTGAATGGTGGCGATAACGCCGCCCTCCTCCAAGAAGTGGAGGTCGTTGACCTTCGTCATAAACCCGCCCTCTGCCAGCAGCTGCTGGCGGAACAGGGGTGTCAAGGGACTCTGTGCGGCCTCTGCCATAGAGGCGGCGTAGGACATCATCCGCAGCCGCTCCTCACCGTAGAGCTTGTAGCCATTGAAGGCCACGGCGCCGGCGGGGAAGAGGTCGTCCTCCGTTACCAACAGGCGGCGGGGAACAGCCACAGCCTTCGCTCCTGCAAAACCTGCCAAGGCGCTGCCGCAGCGACCGAGGCGGTGCTGCAAAAGACTCATGGGCAGAGCAGCACACAAGGGCATACAGATGGGCAGCGCGGCACACAGGTGCGCCGACCATACCCACAAAAACCGTGCCATCTGCTCACCTGTCAAGCATACCACGGCGGCAAGAACGGTTGCCACGCTCAAGAGGAGGGGAACGAGATAATTCTGCACGGAGCTGGCGCTGTCGGGCACATCCCACAGGTGGAAAAAGCCTGCGATCACGCCCTTTTGGCGGCAAACGCCCGCCTCAGTGGGGGAGACTACCGTCTCCGGCACATCCCCCAGCGCCACAAGGCGGAAGGCATCCCGCCGCGCCCGACTGTGGAAAAAGCGACCCCACAGGGTAAGAGACAGTACTGCCGCGGCAGGGGCTGCCAGGGGAGAAACGCCACCGGGCATAAGGGCGTCGTAAGCGCAGGAGGCGAGTGTCACCACTGCCAGCACCAGTGCGCCCAACTCGTAGGAAAAGCGCCGCTTCTTGATCTGCTGCACACCGAAGCGCCATGCGGGCATGGCGATGAGGGCGGCGATCAGCAGCAGGCCGCCCCATACAGCACCGCGCAGGAAGGGGAGCATCTCAAAAAAGGCGGCGAGATAGCCCAACTTTTCCACCACGGCCAGTGCCGTAAGCAGCACCGTGGGAACAAGAGACCATGCGGCGCTGCGGCGCAGACGGATGGCGGCGCGGCGTGCAATCCGCAGGGCATCGTCGCTGTCGGGCTCGGGCTCTAACTCCTCCTCCGGCTGGGGCAGGGGCTCGGTGACCCACAGCTGCTCCGTATCCTGTGACAGGCGTCTATCGCGGCGGGAGAAAAGGGCAGAAAATCGCTCCTTCAACGAAGGAGGCTCGGCGAGGATGCCGTCCTCCTGCTCTGCCATCACCGCGTCCACCGTATCCTGCATCACGTCCTTGAGGGACACCCGATCGGGCGGCGGCGCAGCCGCCTTTTTCTTCGGCGGCGGTGCTTTCTCAACAGGCGGCGTTGCAGGGGGCGGCGCAGGCGCTTCCACAGGCGGGGGCGGCGCGGGCTTCTCCGCAGGTGCGGGCTTCTCCACGGGCGTGGCCTCTTTTTGGGCAGGCTTCGCCCCGCCGGAGCCAAACTCAGCGAGAATTTCTTCCAGCGAATATATTTGGTTGCCCTCGTAGCGGGACACCGACTCAACCTCTCTGACGCACAGCCTCGTACAGCAGCACAGAGGCGGCAGCGGAGGCGTTGAGGGAGGAGATACGACCCTTCATGGGAATGGAGACGAGGAAATCGCAGTTCTCTGCCACAAGGCGGCTCATGCCGTCGCCCTCAGAGCCGATGACAATGGCAGCGGCGGACTTGAGGTCAGCATCGTAGAGATTGGTGGAGGCATCGGCAGCCGTACCGAACACCCACACGCCCTGCTTCTTCAGCTCCTTGATGGTGGCGGAGAGATTGGCAACACGGGCTACGGGCAGATAGCTGACAGCACCTGCCGAGGTCTTGGCAACGATAGCCGTCAAACCTGCACTGCGGCGCTTGGGGATAATGACGCCGTGAGCACCGGCGCACTCGGCAGTACGGATAATAGCACCCAAGTTATGGGGATCGGAGATCTCATCGCAGATCACCAGCAAAGGCGCTTCGTTGCGCTCTGCGGCAACGGCGAGGATGTCCTCCACCGTGGCGTACTCGCGGACGGCGGCAAGGGCGATCACGCCCTGATGGGCGTGGGTGCGGGACATATTGTCCAGCTTGCGGCGGGCAGCCTCCACCACCACGATGCCTGCGGCGCGAGCCTTGGAGGCGATGTGGCCCAAGGTTTTGTCCGTCTCGCCCTTGGCGAGATAGATCTTGTCGATGGCGGTCCCAGAGCGCAGCGCCTCGATCACCGCGTTGCGGCCTTCGATAATACCGTCTGCCTCGGCCTCTTGGAAGGATTTCTTTTCAAACTTCGTCTGTTCGCTCATGTGTATATACCTCACTTGCACTATTGCATATCAATACAGCATCCAGTATACCATACAATTTCGTCAAGATAAAGTGGTCATTCATAGAAAATTTACAGCGCAAAAAGCCTTTCGTGGCTTGTGGGCAGTGGAAAAATGTGCTATACTTAGCCCCGAACCATATAAAAGGAGGACACTATGTCCGATTACAACAAGAAAAACAACAATAATAAGAATAACAAGAACAATAAAAACAACCCCCGCTTGAAGGGTATTTTGACCCTTGTGGCGTGGGCTGTGGTGCTGACGGTCATTTTGAATTACATGTCCGCCTATTCCGGCAACGCCGCCAATGCCTCCACCTCCCACGAGGTGCGCTACAGCGAGTTCGTGGACATGGTGGAAACGGGCAAGGTGGACGAGGTGCTCTTTAAGGACAGTACCATCTACATCACCCCTGTGGATGGCTATGTCTTCACCGACGAAGAGGGGGAGAAGTACACCCACAGTGAAGAGTCGAAGATGGTGCTCTACACCGCTGAGCTGTACGACGCCTCCCTCCTGCCTCTCATGGAAGAGCATGATGTGAAGTACTCCGGCTACTATAAGGCGCAGATGAGCCCCGTCATGGAGTTCATGGTGAACTTCATCCTGCCCACGGTGCTGATGGTTGCCATGTTCATGCTGCTCATGCGCTTCCTCAGCCGCAGCGGCGGTGGTATGGGCGGCATCGGCAATGTGGGCAAGTCCAACGCCAAGGTCTACATGGAGAAATCCACCGGCGTCACCTTTAAGGATGTTGCCGGTCAGGACGAGGCCAAGGAATCTCTGGAGGAGATCATCGACTTCCTCCACAATCCCGGCAAGTATACCGCCATCGGCGCAAAGCTGCCCAAGGGTGCGCTGTTGGTGGGCTCTCCCGGTACCGGTAAGACCCTCCTTGCCAAGGCTGTGGCAGGTGAGGCGGGCGTGCCCTTCTTCTCCATCTCCGGCTCCGATTTCGTGGAGATGTTTGTTGGCGTTGGTGCCAGCCGCGTGAGAGATCTGTTTAAGGAGGCCGCCAAGGTCGCTCCCTGTATCATTTTCATCGATGAGATCGACACCATCGGTAAGACCCGCGACTCCGGCCGCTTCGGCGGTAACGATGAGCGTGAGCAGACGCTGAACCAGCTGCTTGCCGAACTGGACGGTTTCGACCCCTCCAAGGGCGTCATCGTCCTCGGCGCTACCAACCGTCCCGAGGTGCTGGATAAGGCGCTGTTGCGTCCCGGTCGTTTCGACCGCCGCATCACTGTGGATCGCCCTAACTTCGCAGGCCGTTTGGCTACCTTGCAGGTGCATACCCGCGGCATCCATTTGGCAGAGGATG
>JAZQMH010000098.1:0-2563 GCA_045543255.1 Vescimonas sp. | reverse complement strand
ACGAGCAACTCGGCCTCACGGAAGAGGAGATCATCCGCGGTACCGCCGCCTACACTTCTGTGGCCAGCCGTATGCGGGTGGTGCGGAAAGATAGCCGCATCATCAGCGACGACTGCTACAACGCCAATCCCCAAGCCATGGCGCAGGCGCTGGAGACCCTCGCCAAGACCGATGTGCCCCGCCGTATGGCGGTGCTGGGCGACATGGGCGAACTGGGTGCACTGACGGAGCAGGCACACCGCGAGATCGGCGCGCTGACGGCGAAACTGGGCATCGATACTGTGGTGGCTGTGGGGGAGAAGTCCCGCGCCATCCTCGCGGGTAACGGTGATGCTCTGTGGTTTGCCACACTGGAGGAGGCACTGCCCACCATCGTGGAGCAGTTCACCGACGGTACTGCCGTATTGGTGAAGGCCTCCCACGCCATGAATTTCCCCAAAATTGTAAAGGAACTGGAACAAGCGTAAAAAACAATGGTAGATATTTCTGTCAAGGATGTTGTTAAATCCTTTGATTTGGAAAAGAAAATATTGGATGGCCTCACCTTCCAAGTGGACAGCGGTGAGCGTGTGGGCTTGCTAGGCCGCAACGGCGCAGGCAAGAGTACCCTTTTCCGTCTGCTGACAGGGGAGTTAGAGCCCGACAGTGGCGAGGTGGTCATCGCCTCGGGTCGCCGCGTGGGACTCATTTCTCAGATCCCCGTCTATCCCGTGGGCTATACGGTGGAGGATGTGCTGGAGAGCGCCTTTGAGCGTACCCTCCGTCTCAAGGAGGAGATGGATGCCCTCACCGAGCGCATGGCGGCAGGGGAGAGCGGCGAGGATTTGTTGCGCCGCTACGGCGAACTGACGGCGCGGTTTGAGGCGCTGGGTGGTTACGATACCCAAACTGCCAAGAACAAGGTGGCGGCAGGTCTTGCTATCTCTGGGGAGATGCGCGCCCAGCTTTTCGACCAGCTTTCGGGCGGCGAAAAGACCCGCGTGAACTTAGGCCGCCTTATTTTGGAGGATACGGACATCCTCCTGCTGGACGAGCCCACCAACCACTTGGACTTGCAGGCCACGGACTGGTTGGAGGAATACCTCCGCAAGTTCCGCGGCACGGTGGTCACCATCAGCCACGACCGCTATTTCCTCGACCGCACCGTCTCCCGTATCATCGAAATCGAGAATGGACAGGCGGAGTTCTATTCGGGTAACTACAGCTTCTACGCTGTGGAAAAAGAGCGGCGCTATCAAGAGCGCATGAAGCAGTACTTGAAGGAACAGGCTAAAATTAAGCAGTTGGAAGAGGCCATCGAGCGCACCCGTCTGTGGGCGTTCATGGGCAATGACGACCTCTATAAGCGGGCTTTCAGCATGGAAAAGCGCATTGAGCGTATGCGCACCACCGCAAAGCCCACCAAGGGCCGTAAGATGGATGCCCGCTTTGCCAGCCGCGAGTTCCACGGCGATGAGATCTTGCAGATTAAAGGCCTTACCAAGTCCTTTGACGAGCGTACCCTGTTCTCCGACATCTATCTCCGCATTGAGGGCGGCGAGCGCATTGCTCTTGTGGGCGAGAACGGCACGGGTAAGACCACGCTTCTCAATATCCTCACAGGTCGTGAGGATGCCGACCGCGGCAACGTGAAGGTGGGTCCCTCTGTCCGCTCGGCGTACTTAGAGCAGATCATCCACTTTGACGATCCCAACCGTAACTTGGTGGACACCATGCTCTATGCCAAGAAGAATTTGAGCACCCAGAGCGCACGCAATCGTCTCGCATCCTATCAGTTTCGCGGCGAGGATGTGTTTAAGAGCGTGTCCGTCCTCTCGGGCGGTGAAATGAGCCGACTGCGCCTTTGTATGCTGATGGATGAGGAGATCAATTTCCTCATTCTCGACGAGCCTACCAACCATTTGGACATCGACAGCCGCGAGTGGATCGAGGAGGCGGTGGAGGCCTTTGACGGCACCCTTCTCTTCGTCAGCCACGACCGCTATTTCATCAACCGTTTCGCCACCCGCGTGTGGGAACTGGCAGACGGCACCATTACCGACTACCCCATGGGCTTTGCCCAGTACCGCAGCATGAAGGAGGCGGAGGCACGGGAGAAGCCCGTGGTCACCGCTGCCCCCGAGAAGAAGGGGGACACCCGCGTACGCAGCGAAAACCGCAATCAGCGCGCCGCACGCCGTCAGCTCACCATCTGCGAGACCGCCATCGGCAAGCTGGAAAAGGCCATCGCCGCACTGGATGCGGAGATGGAGCAGTACGCCTGCGATGCGGTAAAACTGGGAGAACTATTTCAGCAAAAACAGGAGACGGAGGAACTTTTGGAGCAGGAGATGCTGCGCTGGGAGGAACTGTCCCTTGTATTGGAGGAAAACGAAGTATGAGTGATGTTTTGTGTATCTATTACTCTTTCAGCGGCAACACTCGCCGCGCCATGAAGGAGATTGCCCAGCAGCTGGATGCGGAGATCGTTGCCATTGATGATGGCGCCGATCGCAATGGCTTCAGCGGCTTTATGAGTGCGGGTCGTGATGCCATGCGCCGCTCCACTGCGCCTTTGAAGCCC